>JACQUR010000117.1 GCA_016210245.1 Chloroflexota bacterium | reverse complement strand
CTCATGGACTTTACCATTGATGACTTTCAGGACCTGCTGCGCATCCTCGACCAGCACCCGGAGTGGCGGGACGAGCTGCGCCGCCGCATGCTCTCCGACGAGGTAGTCCGGCTCCCAACCCTCGTCGTTCAACTAGCCGAGGCCCAGACCCGCACCGAGCAGCAGTTGGCGGCGCTCACCGCGCGGGTCGACCAACTGGCTCAGGCCCAGACCCGCACCGAGCAGCAGTTGGTGGCGCTCACCGCCCGCGTCGACCAACTGGCTCAGGCCCAGACCCGCACCGAGCAGCAGTTGGCGGCGCTCACCGCGCGGGTCGACCAGTTGACCGTCCGCGTCGACCAGTTGACTGCCCGCGTCGACCAGTTGACTGCCCGCGTCGACCAGTTGACTGCCCGCGTCGACGACTTGACCGTCCGCCTCGAGCAGTTGACTGCCCGCGTCGACGACTTGACCGTCCGCCTCGAGCAGTTGACTGCCCGCGTCGACGACTTGACCGTCCGCCTCGAGCAGTTGACCGCCCGCGTCGACCAACTGACCCAGGCTCTGCAGCACCTCCATCAGGAGTTCGTTGACTTCAGAGCCGAGGTTCGGGGTGAGAACCTGGAGCGGCGCTACCGCGAGCGGGCGCACGCCTACTTCGGCCCGCTCCTGCGGCGGCTGCGCGTCCCTGGCCGAGACGCGGTGGCCGACGCGCATGAAGATACCTTGTCGCCACAGGTCATGAGCGACCTGCTCCAGGCAGACCTGATCCTCCAGGGGCTGCCACGCTCAGTTCCAGAGCGCGGAGAGGTGTGGCTGGTGGTGGAGGTCTCGACAACCGTCGATCGCCACGATGTGGACCGAGCAGCGAGCCGCGCCGGCGCGCTCCGTCAGGCGGGGCGGCGTGCCCTGCCGGGCGTGGCCGGCGAGAAGGTCACCGAGGGGGCCCTTCGCCGCGTCGAGGAGGAGCGCGCGGTGCTCCTCCTGGATGGAGTTGTCGCCGGCTGGGAGGCGGCCCTGGATGCCTGGGCGCCACCACCGGGACCTTCGTCGTCCCAGGCGCCTGGAGCTTCATGACCCATGAACAGAGGGGCGAAGGTGGAGCTCCACCTTCGCCCCTCTGTTCAGAAGGAACAGGCCACTAGCCCAACGGCTGCTCGCACGATTTGGAAGCAGCGGCATTCACCCGGACCTATCCTGCCAGTTGGCTCAGCGCCGCAGCGCGACGTAGAGCAGGGCGAGGAAGCTGAGGCTGGCGGCGGCGACCATGGGGCGGTGGGTGGCCACCCAGAGCTGGGAACTGGTGCAGTGAGCCCGCGCGTCGAAGTCGCCATGCGCCTCGTACGGGCCGGGGACGGATTCCCAGAGGTTGTCGGCCCGGTTGGGGTCGTCGCGCCCGTCGTATTGCTGCGCGTCGTAGCCGCTGTGGGCTAGGTAGCGGTCCAGCAGCCCAGCCGCGAACTTGTTGCCCCAGTAGGCCAGAACCGTTGGCCAGCCCACCAGCAACTCTCGTCGGTCGTGGTGGGCGGCCCAGTAGACCGCCTCGGCGCCCACCTCGGGCTCGAAGATCGGCGGGACCGGCTGGGGCTTGCGGGGCAGGCGGCTCTTGACCCAGTTGAACTGGGGCGTGTTGAGCGCTGGCATGTGGACCACGGTCAGCCGCACGTGGCTGCCGTCGTGGAGCAGCTCGCAGCGCAGGGAGTCGGTGAAGCCAACGACGGCGTGCTTGGCCGCGCAGTAGGCCGACTGGAGTGGGATGCTGCGGTAGGCGAGCGCCGAGCCAACCTGGACGATCACGCCCCTGTCGCGGGGCCGCATCCGTCGGAGGGCCGCGAGCGTGCCGTGGACATAGCCCAGGTAGGTGACTTCCGTGACTCGCCGGTACTCGTCGGCGGTCATCTCGTGGACCGGGGAGAAGACAGAGACCATAGCGTCGTTGATCCAGATGTCGATGGGGCCAAAGGTCTCCTCCACCCGGGCCGCGGCTGCTTCCACCTGATCGGTGTTGGCGACATCGGTCGGCAGGACCAGGGCCTGGCCGCCCGCTTGCTCCACCTCCTGTCGCGCCGCCTCCAGGCGGTCTCGCCCGCGGGCCAGGAGACCCAGGCGGGCGCCGTCTCTGGCGAAGCGACGGACAATGGCTCGTCCGAGGCCAGCACCGGCGCCGGTGACGACCACGACCTCGGGTCTCGCTGATGCGTTCATCTATCATGCCTCCAGTATCATGCCTCCAGCGGACCGCATCCCGGCGCTTCAACTCCAGCCCCAGCCCGGGCCGCGACGGGTCGGGGTGCAGGCAGCCACCCACGGGCTCGGGCGCGCCATCGAAAAGCATCCGCTCGATGCGCACGTGATCGTGGAAGTACTCCGATGGGTTGGAGGTTGGAGGTTGGAGGTTGGAGGTTGGATCCAACCTTCAACCTCCAACCTCCAACCCCTATCTCATCAACTCGTCCAGCTTGTCTCTGAAGATGGTCAGGGCGATGCGCTCGCGGTTGGGCTGGCCGGCGGCCAGCGCCTGGGCGAACTTGCGGGCCTGCTCGAACTTGATCCTGGCCGGCATGGGCGGCTCGAAGGGGTCCACCTCGGCCGCCAGCAGAGCCGGGCCGTCCGTGGCCAGCAGCCGCTCGAGGGCGGGACGCACCTGCCCGGGGTCGTCCACGTACTCGCCTGCGCCGCCGCAGGCCTCGGCGAACCGGGCGAAGTCGATCGGCTGCAGCTCCACCCCGTACTCCGGGTTGCCCAGGAAGACCATCTGCTCCCACTTGATCTGGCCCAGAGTGTTGTTCTTGATGACCACCACCTTGATGGGCAGCGCGTACTTCACCGCGGTGGCGAACTCCGCCATCAGCATCGAGAAGGCGCCGTCGCCCACAAAGGCGATACACTGGCGGTCGGGATAGGCAAGCTGGGCGGCGATGGCGTAGGGCAGCCCGCAGGCCATGGTGGCCAGGTTGCCGGCCAGGGAGAACATCTGGCCCCGCCGCAGCTTCCAGTGGCGGGCAATCCAGGTGGTGATGGTCCCGCTATCGGTCGAGACGATGGCGTCGTCGCGCAGCAGCTTGCCCAGCTCCCAGGCGACCACCTGAGGCTTGATGGGTGTGCCAGCGCGCGTGGCCTGGTCGTCCATCGTCTCCCACCAGTCGCGCATGCCCGCCTGGGCGCGCTCCAGGAAGCCCCGGCTGGTCTTCTCCTTCAGGCGGGGCAGCAGCAGGTGCAGGGTGCTGCGCGCGTCGCCCACCAGGCCCACCTCGACCGGGTAGCGCAGGCCGATGCGAGCGGGGTCGAGGTCGACCTGGACGGCGTGGGCCTGGCCGGGCCTGGGCAGGTACTCGAGGTACGGGAAGGAGGAGCCGACGATGAGCAGGGTGTCGCACTGCTCCATCGCGCTCTGGGCGGGCGCGGTGCCGAGCAGCCCGAGGCCGCCCACGCAGTAGGGGCTCTCGTCGGGCACCACCGCCTTGCCCAGCAGCGCCTTCACCACCGGCGCGCCCAGGAGCCGCGCCGCCTCCTCCACCTCGTCGCCCGCGCCCAGCGCGCCCTGGCCGACCAGGATGGCCACCTTCCGGCCGCGGTTGAGGAGGTCGGCCGCCTGCTGCAGGTCCTCCTCGCGCGGGACGCCGGCCGCGCGGGCGAAGATATCGCTGGTGTGGCCAGGCACGTTCCGTCCGGAGCGGTGGTCGCCCGCATCCCACTCCTGGACGTCGACCGGGATGGTGAGGTGGGCCACACCACGGCGGGCGAGGGCGGTACGGCAGGCCAGGTGGGCCACGTTCTCCACGTGGGCTGGGCCCATGACCCGCTCGTCATACAGGCTGACGTCGCGGAACAGCGCCTGGGTATCCACGTCCTGCTGGTAGCGCGTGCCGATCAGGTCGTGGTAGGTCATGCCCGTGAGCGCCAGCACGGGCGCGCCGTCCATCTTCGCGTCGTACAGCCCGTTGAGCAGGTGAATGGCGCCCGGCCCGGAGGTGGCCAGGCACACACCCAGGCGGCCGGTGTACTTGGCATAGGCGGTGGCCATAAAGGCGGCTGCCTCCTCGTGGCGCACCTGGATGAAGCGGATCCGGTGGCGGCGCTTGCGCAGCGCCTCCATGAGGCCATTGATACCATCGCCCGGCAGGCCAAAGACCACCTGCACCCCCCAGTCGGCGATGGTGTCGATCAAGTTCTCGGCAACCGTAGCCATGCTCCCTCCTCGCAAGCCTGGTGGCCAACTACCCGAGAAACTCGGCAGGAAGCGTGCCGATCCGGCTCTCACGAGCGCCTTTCCAAACCGCAGAGACGCCGAGACGCAGAGTCCTCCAGAAAGAAGGAATCTCTGCGTCTCGGTGTCTCTGCGGTGAGTCTCGAAGCGCGCTCTAAGCGTCCGTCCGTGGGCGAGCCCACAGCCGGGCGTGCAGGGCGGTTGCGCCCGCCACCATCCAGATGATCAACACCGGGTCGGCGGGGGCGCGATAGCGCACGATCGCCGCGCCAAGCAGGACGAGCGGCGCCAGCACGGCCAGGGTCGCGGCCAGCAGCAGCCAGCCCACCCGCGGCCCTGGCATCGGGTGGCGGGCGATCCACGCGGCGCCCAGCAGGGCCAGCAGCCACAGCGCCGCCCGGGGCAGGAGCCCGGCCAGCGCCAGGACCTGCCAGAGCGGCTCGCCCAGGGGCGCCCAGCCGCCCACGAGGAAGAGGATGGCCAGGCGGAAGGGAATCTCCCTCGCCAGCACCTCGGCCACCTGCCACGGCTGCTGCAGCGCCGCCAGCGCCGCCAGCCCCGGGCCAGTCCGGTAGGGGTCGATGCCCAGGCTGGCCAATCCTTGTCCCTGGCTGCTCGCCTGGTAGGCCTCCGGGCCGCCCGCCGTGAAGACGGCAACACGTCCCAGCGCCGCGAGGTCGCGCAGCACGAAGGGCGCGAGCGCCAGCACGAACCCGCCCACCAGCGCCGCGAGCGCCCAGCCCGCCCCGCGGCCGGGCCATCCGCCGAGGACGGCCGCGCCCGCTGGCCGCTCATCCTTCGACAGGCTCAGGATGAGCGGCCAGCCGGGCCGCCCGCAGCCGAGTTGCCACACCAGCCACACGGCCGCCACCCCGAAGACCGGCAAGGCGACGGGCCGGGCGGCCTCCGCCAGGCCGAAGGCCAGGCCGGCGGCCAGGGCCGCGCCCGGGCCACCCCACCCGCTCGCCGCCTCCACGCCCCGCACCGCCAGCCACAGGCCGAGCAGGAGCAGCGGGATGTAGAGCGACTCGGCGCTCAGCGCGGCGCTGAGGTAGACCAGGGTCGACGAGGCGGCCAGTGCATAGCCGGCTGCCAGCGCCGCGCGGCCGGGGAGCACGCGCCGGGCGAGGCCGTAGCCCGCCAGCGCGCCGAGCGCGCCAAGCCCGGCCTGCAAGATCACGGCGCTCAGGTACTGATAGCCCCACAGGCGGTACTGGGCGGCCAGGAAGAGCCAGTAGGCCGCGGGCCACCGCTCGGCCGGATCGGGCGGGACGAGCAGCGAGTCGCCGCCAGGGCCGTGGACGATGGGATCGCCCGCCACCAGCCAGCGCGCGGCCGCGTCGTAGTGGTCCCCGTCGTCGCTGGCCAGCGGGAAGTTCGCTCCCCAGGCAACCAGCAGGGCCAGCCCCACGGCCAACCGCAGCGCCAGCGCCGCCAGGAAGACGCTCGCGCCGGGGGCGAAGAGCCCCCGCCAGACGGTAGCGCCGATCGAGCCTGCCTCCGAGCGCAGGCGTCTCGCCTGCGCGGGTGACGCGGCCGGCTGGGGACCAGAGGGTTGATACATCCTTATCGAGGCTGGATGGTAGCACACCAGTTGACAGTCGATAGTCAAACGACAAGACCGTGGCAGCCTTCGCCTGTTGCCTGTTGCCTGTTGACTGTCAACTACCGTCCGGGCGTCGCGGTCCGGGCAGGCGGCGCGGTCGGGGATGGAGGCCGCGGGGCTGGGAGCGGCGTGGCGGTCGGTGCCTGGGGCCGAGGGGTGGGTGTCCTGGCCACAGGGATCGCGGTGGCCGCGGGCGGACCAGGCACCGGCGTGGCCGTGCTCGGCGGTGCGCTGGGCCGGGTTGGTGGCAGGGGCGTGGCCGTAGGTGGCGCGGGCGCCGCCGTGGCCGCCAGGGTTACCGGGCGCGTCGCGGGCGTGGGTGGGAGCGGCGCCCGGGGCGGCGCCACCGTGGGCCGCTCGCGCTGCGCCAGCGGCGCGGGAGCTGGCGCTGGAGGTTGTGGCCGAGCAGTCGGTGCGACCGAGGGCGTGGTCGATAGCGTAGCCACGCCACGCACCACGGCGTCCAGGGTCCGGTCGGGCGTGGGCTGTGGGATCATGGTCGGCGCAGGGCGGGCGGAGGCAGCCCGGCCGCAACCCACGGCCAGGAACACCACCACGAGCGTGCGAACGAGACGTTGCGAGCGAACCACCGCTCACCTCTGGCGCACAGACAAGGTGCGGCCGCTGGCGAACGCGCCAGCGGCCGAGCACTCCCATTATAGAAGGGTCTGGCGCCGCCAGAGCGGGCCCGGCTGGCGGATCGCCCCGGGGTCACAAAACTGTGACCGTCTGCGGGTCTTCATCCTTAAGGCATGGTTCAAGAAGGGTCGGATGATGGTTGACAGTGTTGGCGCTGGGGGTTGCCAAGAACAAGCCTGGCAGGTACGGTCGACGTGCCACCGCGACCACCCTGCCAGGAGGAACCAATGGTTCGCCGCTATGCCAGCACACCTGCGGAACGAGTGGCAGTCGTGAGCCCTTTGCTGGCCCAGGCCGGCCGCTACCGGCTGGTGACGGGCCTGAGCCGTCGGCTGGGCGTCGCCCGCCAGACCCTCTACACCTGGAAGGCCCTGGGGCGCGCGGTGTTGGAGCGGGCCTTCGCACCATCTACGGCCGCGTCGGTCACGCCCTCCCTGGAGCGCGCCGTCTTGACGCTGTGGGGGGAGGGCCACGCCAGCGAGCGCGGCATGCCGCGCTGTCTGGCCGCGGTGGGGCAGCCGACGGTCAGCCTGGGCACGATTGCCGGGGTGCTGGCCGAGGCGGAACGGCGGGCGCTGCGCTGGTGTGCCCAGCATCCCGTCCCTGCGGACCGGCGCGCGCTGGCGCTGGATGAACTGTACGGCACCCAGCGCCGGGGGCGTACCTGAGCGCGGTCGAGGTCGCCAGTCTCGCGGTCTGGTCCGCGGCCGGCCCGGTGGCGGCCGATGGGGACAGGTGAACGCTGATCTTGTGGGAGTTGCAGGCCCAGGTGCTGGGGGCCGACGGCCTGTCCCTGGTCGCCTGGGCCTGGCAGCGCCGCCGCATCCTGGGGCCGACGACGACCGTGTTGCTGGAGCAACTGCCGGCGCAGTGGCGTCTAGCGGCGGGGCTGGTCATGAGCGCGTGGGACCAGGCGGTGCGGGCCAGCAGTGCGGTAACGTTTTCATTTGAGTTGACACGGGAGGGGCGCGCCCCTACGCAGCCCGGGCTCGGCTGGGTTGGTCGACGCGGTGCTCACCCTCGGCGGGGCCGAAGCGGGGATGGGCAAACAGGTCCAGGGCAGCCTCGAGTTGCGGGTCGTAGCCGCGGGTGAAGGCCTGGGGAGCGCGTTCAACCCGCAGGTCGGGCCTCACCCCCAGGCTATTGAGGTGCTCGCCCTGGCCCGAGCGGATCTCCATGACCGTCACCTGGAGCGCCGAGCCGTCGACGAGCGGGAAGACCTGGCCAGCCGCCACGTTGCCCGAGGTCGTCTCGCCGACGATCCAGCCAGCGCCGTGCTCCTGGACCGCCGAGGCGAAGATCTCGCCCATGGAGGCGGTGCCGCCGTCTATCAGCACCGAGAGCGGCAGGTCGACGTGCTCCACCCCGGGCAGGACGGACGCGGTCTCGGTCGAGCCCTCGCGGGTGATCTGCTGGTAGAGCGGTCCGCTGGACACGAACATGCTCAGCAGCCGGGTGCCCACGTCCAGGCGGCCGCCGGAGTTGCCGCGCAGGTCGAGCACCAGGGCGCGCGCACCCTGCGCTCGAAGATCCGCCAGCGCCTCCTGCACCCGGGAGACCACCGACTGGTCGGGAAAGCCCCGCACCTGCAGGTAACCCACCTGGCCCGGCAGCATCCGGCTGCGGACCATGGAAAGCTCGATTCGGGCGCGGACGATGCGCAGCACCAGTGGCTCGCTCTGTCCGGCCCGGCGCACGGTCAGCTCGACCGTCGTTCCCTGCTCGCCGCGCACCTGGTTGATCGTCTCCACGAGCGAGCGGCCAACCACGGCCTGACGGTCCACGTGGGTGATCACGTCGCCGGGCTCCAGCCCGGCCTGCGCCGCCGGGCTATCGTCGAACACCTCGATCACGGTGGGCTCGGGACCCGCGATGCGCGCTCCAATGCCGCCATAGCGGACCTCACCCCGCGACCAGGCGAGGTGCTCGGCATAGCGCTGTGGGTCCAGGTAGACGGTGTGGCCCTCGTTGACCACCTGGGCCATGCCCCGCAAAGCGGCGCGAGCCAGGCGGGTCGGATCGACCCGCCCCGCGTTGGCCGTCTGGAGCTCCAGCCACTGGGCTCGAAACAAGAGCCAGTCCTGGGCGCGCGCGCCGATCAACAGCGGCGTGGGCACCGAGGTCTGCGCACCCTCGATCCCGTCCAGCTCGGCGACGCTGGCCCGCCACGCCGCACTGAGGAGGAAGTCGGAGCTGAGAGGCTGGACGAAGCGATCCATGAGCAGATCGAATCCCTGCCCCACTGCCTCGAGCTGGCGCTCCGTCGTGGGGGCGGCCGCGGTTGCCTCCGGCGGCGAGAGCTGGGTGCTGAATGCCGGGTCGTGAGTGGCCGGGTCCGGCGCGAAAGCAGCCGAGGTTGCCCCCAGCGGAGCCAGGGCAACGACCAGCACGACCACGAGCAACAGCACACGCTGAAAGATCCGCATCTGCAACCGCCCTGACGCAAGCATAGCACAGGTCGGGGGCAGTGGTCAGGAGGCAGGAGGCAGTCGGGTGCGGGTCATGGTTTTGCGTGGGAGGTGGCACAGGCCAGGTCTGGGAGCGCCGACCT
>JACQUR010000116.1 GCA_016210245.1 Chloroflexota bacterium | reverse complement strand
GCTCTGAGGATTTGCATGATTGTCACCATCGGCTCCCTGGCCCTGCTCCTGGCCCTCGGCCTGGCGCTCGCCGGCGTCGTCTCCCCGGCGCTCCGCCACGGCGGTCGGCCGGGGCGGTTCCCCCTCGGCCCCGTCGCGATCGCCGGGCAGGTCGGCCTGGTCACCGTCGCGGCCCTGGCGCTGATGGCGGCGCTGGTGACCGGCGACTTCAGCCTGAAGTACGTGGCCACCAACAGCTCGCTGCGCACCCCGTTCTACTACCGGGTGACCGCCCTCTGGGCCGCGCTGGAGGGCTCGCTCCTGCTGTGGGAGTGGTTGCTGGCGGCCTTCGCCGGGCTGGTGCTGTGGCAGCACCGCCAGCGCCACCGGGAGCTGATGCCCTGGGTGACGGCGATCTTCTCCGGCGTCTCCGCCTTCTTCCTCGGCGTCCTCGTCTTCGCGGGGAACCCCTTCGAGCGGCTCTCGCCGGTGCCGCTCGACGGGCGCGGGCTGAACCCGCTGCTCGAGGACGCCGACATGTTCACCCACCCGCCCCTGCTGTACGCCGGCTTCGTGGCGCTGACCGTGCCCTACGCCTTCGCCATGGCCGCCCTCATCGCCGGCAAGCTCGACGAGGGCTGGATCGCCACCACGCGGAAGTGGACCATCGCCGGCTGGCTGTTCCTCACCCTGGGCAACCTCTTCGGCGGGTGGTGGTCGTACCACGTCCTGGGCTGGGGCGGCTACTGGGCCTGGGACCCGGTGGAGAACGCCTCCTTCCTGCCCTGGCTCCCGGCCACCGCGTTCCTGCACTCGATCCAGATCCAGGAGCGGCGGGGCATGCTCAAGGTCTGGAACCTGGGGCTGCTGCTGATGACCTTCGCCCTGTGCATCTTCGGCACCTTCGCCGTGCGCAGCGGCATCATCGCCTCGGTCCACGCCTTCGGCCAGTCAGTGGTGGGCCCGTACTACCTGGGCTTCCTGGCGGCGACCCTCCTGCTTTCGGTGGGTCTGCTGTTCTGGCGCATGCCTCGCCTGCGCTCCGAGAACGAACTGGACTCGCTGCTCTCGCGCGAGGCGAGCTTCCTGCTCAACAACCTGCTCTTCCTGGCGCTGGTCTTCGCCATCTTCTGGGGCACCATCTTCCCGCTGGTCTCGGAACTGGCGCAGGGGGTGAAGCTCACCGTCGGCCCGCCCTACTTCAACCAGGTGGCCGGGCCGCTGCTGCTGGCGCTGATCGCCCTGATGGGCGTGGCGCCGTTGATGCCCTGGCGGCGGGCCTCGCCTGAGCACCTGCGGCGCGCCTTCCTGCCGCCGCTCGGCCTGGCCACTCTGGGCATGCTGGCGCTGCTGGCAGCCGGGGTGCGCCAGCCCTACGCGCTGGTGGCGATCTTCTGCTGTCTGTTCGTGCTGGCGACCATCGGCTCGGAGTTCTCCCGCGGCGCCCTGGCCCGCCACGCCTCCACGGGCGAGGGCTACCTCCAGGCGCTGGCGACGCTGGTGCGCCGCAACAACCGCCGCTACGGCGGCTACCTCGTCCACGTGGGTATCGTGGCCATCGCCCTGGCCGTGGTCGGCTCTAACTTCTACCAGCTCGAGCGCCAGTCGACCCTGCGGCCCGGCGAGAGCCTGGCCATCGGCAGCTATCGGCTGACCTACCAGCGCCTCAATGAGTACGACCAGCCCGGCCGGCGGGTGGTGGAGGCCCAGGTGAGCCTGGAGCAAGACGGGCGCGCACTGGAGATCATTCGGCCCAGCAAGCGCTACTACGACAACTTCGAGCGGCAGCCCCAGAGCGGGATCATCATTCGCAGCACCCCGTTGGAGGACCTGTACGTGGTGCTGGCGGGCTGGGACAGCCAGGGCGCGGCCAGCCTGCTGGTGTTCGTCAACCCGATGGTGCTGTGGCTCTGGCTAGGCGGCCTGATCCTGGTCTTCGGCACGTTCGTCTCTCTCTGGCCGGAGCCCCGGCCCCGCCAGGCCGTCGTGCCGCAGCCTGCAAAGGGGGTGGCCGTTGGTGCGTGACGCGGGGACTTCCCAAACGCGGGGACGCGGGGACGCGGAGACGCGGGGAGGGGGACCGGTACGCCTCTCTGCGCGCGGCTGCCGCCCTGAAGGGCGGGCCTCCCTGGCCAGCCCCCCCTCTCAAGGCGGCAGCCCTCCCCGCGTCTCCGCGTCCCCGCGTCCCCGCGTCTCCGTCCTGGCCGCCCTGCTGCTCTTGCTGACACTCGCCCACGTGGCGCTGGCCGACCCGCTGGACGAGCGGGTGCGGCAGATCGCCAAGCAGCTCCAGTGCCCGGTGTGCGAGAGCGTCTCGGTGGCCGACTCGTCCTCGGAACTGGCCGGCCAGATGCGCGGCCTCATCCGCGCCAGGCTGGAGGCGGGCGAGTCCGAGCAGCAGATCGTCCAGTACTTTGTGGAGCGCTACGGTGACCAGGTGCTGGTCGAGCCGCCGCGGCGCGGATGGGGTCTGATCGTATGGTGGGCTCCCATCGCCGTCCTGGCTGCTGGTGCCGTCGTGCTAGTGGCGCTGCTGCGGGCGTGGGTCAGAAAGGATGAAGGGGAGAGGGGGACGCGCCCTCACCCCCGCCCTCTCCCAGGGGGAGAGGGAGTGCTTTCTCTCCCAGGGGGAGAGGCAGTCCTACCCCCTCTCCCCCTGGGAGAGGGTCGGGGTGAGGGCGCGTCCCCCGAGGCCGAGCGGGAGCCAGGCGCGGGGGCGCGCGACTTCGCCGAACTGGCTCGGCGCGAGTTCGAGCGTTTCCGACGAGAGGTGGGCGAGTGAGCTTCCCGGCGGTCCTCGGCCTCCTTCTGGCCGCGCTGGCGATCGCGTTCGTGCTGTATCCGCTGGCCCGCCCGGGCCGCCCCCAGCCCGGCGAGGAACCACGCGACGAGCTGGCCCTGCGCCGGGCAGCGATCTACCGCGAGGTGCTGGACCTGGAGTTCGACCGCAAACTGGGCAAGCTCTCGGAGGCGGACTATCGGACCTCGAGCGCCGCCCTGCTGCAGCGCGCCGCCGCGCTGCTGGAGCAAGCCGCGGTGGCCGAGCAGGAGCTAGACGCGCGTCTGGAGCAGGAGATCGCCGCCGCCCGCGTGGCCGTGGACCGGAGACGGCGAGACGGAGCGACGGAGCGAGGGGGCGACGGCAGCAGCCGCACTGCTGGCCGCGCCTGAGGACGACGAGCGCCGGATGCCAAATCCAAAATCCAAAACCCAAAACCCAAAATCGGTATCGGTCTGGCTTGCGCTCGCCCTGCTCCTGGCCGCGCTGGCGATCGCGCCGACGGCCCACGGCCAGAGCCAGGGGGTGGTGGAGGGCAGAGTGGCCAACGGCACAGCCGGGGCCGGCCCGGCCGCGGGGGCGCGCGTCACGCTATACGCCGCGCGCGACCAGGCCAAGGTGGCCGAGCAGAGCCAGGAGGTCGACGCCCAGGGCCGCTTCCGGTTCGAGGGCCTGGATGCCGACCCTGGCCTGGTCTACGTGCTGGTGGCCGAGTACCAGGGGGTTGTGTATCCCCACCTCCAGTTGCTCCGTCTCTCGGAGCAACCCAGCGTGACGGTCGAGCCCAGGGTCTACGAAACCACCCAGGATGCGCGGGACATCGCCTTCGAGCGGGTGACCATGCTGGTCGGCTCGGTCGACGCCACCGAGGCGCTGGTGATGGAGATGGGTACCATCAGCAACGCGGGCGATCGGACCTACGTGGGCGACGACCAGGGCGTGCTGCGCCTGCACGCGCCAGCCGGCGCGACCGACCTGGAGGCCCAGGCCGGCCTGTTCGACGACGACGTGCAGCCGGACGGGGATGGCCTGGTCACCCGGCGCCCCGTGCCGCCCGGGTCGCAACAACTGGTGGTGCGCTACAGCGTCCCGATCCGCGGCTCGGCGGTCGACCTGAGCAAGCGGCTCGACTACACGGTCGGCTCGTTCATCCTGCTCGTGCCGGAGGGCGGGCTGCAGGCCTCCAGCCCACAACTGCTCCAGGAGGGCGGAGCGCCCCAGGAGCTGGGCGGCGGGCGCTTCCTGGTCTACTCCGGCCAGAACCTGGCCGCCGGCAGCCAACTCGCCATCCGTCTCTCCGGTCTGCCCTCGACTGCTGGAGGGACGCCGGTCGAGCAGCGAGCCGCGACCCTGCTGCTCGGCGGCTTGCTCCTGGCCGCCGGGGTGTTCGTGCTGGCGAAGGTGCTGCGCGGCGGGCGAGGCTGGGGGCTAGACCGGGTTGGAGGTTGGAGGTTGGAGGTTGGAGCATCACGTTCCAGCCAGAGTTCCTCGAACCTCGAACCTCCAACCTCCAACCCGTTGGATCAGGAGCGGGTGCGGCTGGTGGCGGAGCTAGCCGAGCTGGACGACCGCTTCGCCTGCGGCGACCTGCCCGAGGAGGAGTACCGCCAGCAGCGGGGCGAGCGCAAGCAGCGCCTGCTCGTGGTAGCCGGGCAGCTCAGGTCAGAGGTTGAAGAGGGTTGAAGGTGGGAGCTGGGAGGTTGCAGGTGGGAGGGGCCAGTGCAGCCGAGTAACGCGTCCTCCAAGCTCCAACCTCCAACCTCCAACCTCCAACCTCCAACCCGTACCAACCTCCAACCGCAAGCCAACCTCCAACCTCCAACCTCAAGCCCGGCCGTGTGGGCCCGGGGGCTGCGCGTAGCCTTCGGCGCCACTCAGGCGCTGCGGGGGGTGGCTCTGGACCTGGCCTGGGGCGAGCGGCTGGCCATCTTCGGCCCCAACGGCGCTGGCAAGACCACCCTGCTGCGGGTGTTGAGTACCCTCGCTCGCCCGACAGCCGGGGAGGTGCGCCTGGCCGGCCTGGATCCGGCTCGCGACGCCCAGGGCGTGCGCCGCCTGATCGGGGTAGTCGGGCACCAGCCCTACCTCTACCCGGAGCTGACCGCCAGCGAGAACCTGCGCTACTACGGCCGCCTGTACCGGGTGCCGGACCTGGCCGTGCGCGTTGAGGCGGTGCTGGAGCGGGTGGGCCTGTACCAGCGCCGCGACGAGCCCGTTGCCAGCCTCTCGCGGGGCATGCAGCAGCGCCTGGCGATCGCCCGCGCCGTGCTCCACGATCCGCCCATCCTGCTGCTGGACGAGCCGGACACGGGCCTGGACCTCCAGGCCTTCCAGCTCCTGGAGGCGGTCCTGCTGGGCAGCCCGGATGCACCCAGGACGGTGGTGCTGGCTACCCACAACCTGGACCAGGGCCTCCGCCTGGCCGGGCGAGTGGCCATCCTGGTGGGCGGGCGCTTCGTGTACGAGCAGCCGAGCGCGGCGCTCGACGGGCAGCGTCTGAAGGAGCTGTACCAGCGCCTGCTGGTGGGCCTGCCATGAGGGGCGCCCTCGACCAGATCAGCGCGATCGTCTGGAAGGACCTGCTGTCGGAGCTGCGCACCAAGGAGGTG
Source organism: Chloroflexota bacterium (assembly GCA_016210245.1). Taxonomy (GTDB): domain Bacteria; phylum Chloroflexota; class UBA6077; order UBA6077; family JACQUR01; genus JACQUR01. The sequence goes on along the minus strand of JACQUR010000116.1, from coordinate 607 downwards.
GTCAACTCCGCGCTGCTCTTCGCCGTGATGGTGCTGGTGATCTTCAACTTCGCCTTCGACCTGCGGGTGGAGAACGTGGCCGCGGTGGCGCCGGGCGTGTTGTGGGTCACCTTCACCTTTGGCGGGGTGCTCACCCTGGGGCGCGCCTTCGCTCGCGAGCGCGACCGCGGCACGCTGGAGGGCTTGCTGCTGGCGCCGGTCGACCGGGGAGCCATCTACCTGGCCAAGCTGCTCACCAACGTGGCCTTCATGCTCCTGGTGGAGCTGGTGGCTTTGCCCGTCTTCGTCGCCCTGTTCAACGTCCCGCTGGACTGGGGCCTGGCTCTGCTGGTGGTGCTGCTGGGCACGCTGGGCTTCGCTGGCGTGGGCACCCTGTTCGCGGCCATGGCCGCCCACACCCGCGCCCGCGAGGTCATGCTGCCGCTGCTGCTCTTCCCGATCGCCCTGCCCGTGGTGATCGCCACGGCCAAGGCCACGGGCGCAGCCATCGGCCCGCCGCAAGGCGAGGCCGCGGCCTGGCTCAACCTGCTGGTCGGATTTGACGCCATCTTCCTGACCCTATCCTTTATCCTGATTGAGTACGTACTGGAGGAATAGGGGCTGGGGG
>JACQUR010000160.1 GCA_016210245.1 Chloroflexota bacterium | reverse complement strand
GCGCACCGGGGCAGGAACGCCCTCCCAGCCCGCGCCCCCTCGGCCGCCCTCGGGGCGGCGGGCAGACACGGCCGTCTGCCCCTACGGACCGGGGCGACCGGGCCGCCGCCCCCTGCGGCTCCGTAGCCAACACAACAACTGGTCACACCCCAGGGCGGGTGCCGAGTCAAGAGTCGGCAGGAGGCAGAAGGCAGGAGGCAGTCGGGGGAAGTTGCCGCCCTGAAGGGCGGACCTGGGCGTTAGGCCCGCCCTTCAGGGCGGCAGCCCCAGCCCCAGCGGACCTGGGCGTTAGGCCCGCCCTTCAGGGCGGCAGCCCCAGCCCCAGCGAGCAGGAGTTCCCCCTTAAGGCATGGTTCACAGTCCCCTCTTGCCCTGTCGACTGTGAACTGTCGACTCTCGACTCTCGACTGCCGACTGCCGACTGGCGCTACAATGCTACACAACACCGCGCAGCGCGACGGGGAGGTGATCCTGTGGGCGACGTGTATCCGACGTTGAGAGTGGCGGCCGTGCAGGCGGCCTCGGTCTTTCTGGATCGAGAGGCGAGCATCGAGAAGGCGTGCCGCCTGATCCGCGAGGCCGGCGCGCAGGGCGCGCGCGTCATCGGCTTTCCCGAGAGCTTCATCCCTGGCCATCCGCTCTGGTACCACTTCCACCCGGCCACCAGCAGCACCAGCGTGCGCCTGGCGGTCCAGCTCGCGTGCAACTCGGTCGAGGTGCCCAGCTCCGGCGTGGCGGCGCTGTGCGCCGCGGCGCGCGCAGCCGACGCCTACGTGGTGATCGGGCTGTGCGAGCGCAAGCGCGGCTCGCTCGGCACCATGTACAACAGCCAGCTCTTCATCGACCGCCACGGGCGCGTGCTGGGCACACACCGCAAGCTGGTGCCCACCTTCGGCGAGCGGATGGTCCACACCGGGGGCCAGGGCGACTCGATGCGCACGTTCGACACCGAGTTCGGGCCGATCGGAGGCCTGATCTGCGGGGAGAACGCGAACCCGCTGGCTATCTTCACCCTGGCCAGCATGGGCGCGCGGATCATCGTGGCCAGTTGGCCGCCCCACTTCTCCCGGGTAACTCATCGGATGTGCGACATCGTCGACGCGATGGGCCGCTTCCTCTCCTACTCGGCCGGCTGCGTGGTCATCGCCGCCGTGGGCGCGATCGACGACGAGCTGCGGCGGGTGCTGCCCAGCACCGAGGAGGACCGGGCATTCCTCGAGGCGAATACGGGGGCTGGCGGGAGCATGATCGTGAGCGGGAAGACCAGAGTGCTGGCCGGCCCGCAGCCCCCGGGCGAAGCGATCCTCTACGCCGACGTCGATCTCAACGACCTCGTCTTTGCCAAGCTTGGACACGACTTCGCCGGCCACTACAACCGCCCAGACATCTTCACCCTCTCGTTGAACGCCGCCACGCCCGCGCTCTTCGAGCGCCACGGCGCGCCGCTCGAGAGCCCGAAGCCCAAAGTCCAGACTCCAGCGTCCCACGTCGAAGCGCCAGGCGAGCCGGCGCCCGAGGGCGATGGGACTCTGCAGGTCTCGAAGCCCGAGCTTCAGGTTGAGGCGTAGCGCGCCAGCGCTCCCCTCATGCGGATATACTGTGCATGAGGTGCGTGAGAAAGTCCTCGATCTCTCCCGTCTGCTGGCAACCCTGGCCCGTTCCCGCGCGGCCGGGGCGCAGGTGGTGCTGACCAACGGGTGCTTCGACCTGCTCCATGTAGGCCACGTGCGCTACCTGCAGCAGGCCCGCGCCCTGGGCGACCTGCTGGTGGTGGGCGTCAACACGGACGAGTCGGTCCGGCGCTTGAAAGGGCCCGGCCGCCCGATCACCCCTCAGGACGAGCGGGCCGAGGTGCTGGCGGCGCTGGCGTGCGTGGGCTACGTGGTCCTGTTCGCCGAGCCGACCGCAGAGGCGCTGGTGGCCGCGCTGCGCCCCGAGGTGTATGTGAAGGGCGGCGACTACCAGGAGGCCGACCTGCCCGAGGCGGCCGTGGTGCATGGGTATGGCGGCCGGGTGGAGATCCTGCCGTTCGTGGAAGGTCGGTCGACCAGCCAGTTAGTACTGACCATAGCCAGACAGGTCGCGGTGCGGCCAGAATCTTGCGGGCCGGCGAAGATCTCGCTGCGAGGAGGTGCTGGCATGCCAGAAGCACGAACAGGTGCCGGGCGGAGCTTCACGGTTGATGAAGATCAGCCCCTGATCGGCATCCTCATTCAAGAGGACGATCACGAAAGCGTCCAGTATTTCACTGACGAGCAGCAGGCAGATGCGGCGTTAGATCGGAGCGGGATTCAACGGACACTGAGCCTGGCGGGCGCCTGGAAGGACATGGATTGGGCCGAGGCCGCGGACGAGCTCGATCGGATTCGGCACGAGAGCCGGCCTACACCGCCGATCGAGCTCACCGACCTTGCGGACTGATCCGTGCGCCGCTATCTGCTGGACACCACACCTCTGGCTGCCTACTTCCACGGTCGCCCGGCAGCGCTGGAGTTGGTCGCCCCGTGGCTCCGCCAGCGAGAGGTGGCGACCAGCGTTCTGGTGTACGGGGAGCTCATCGAGCACCTCGAGCACCGACCAGACTTCCCACGCCACCGGAATCAGTTGCGGGAGCTGCTGCGGGAAGTCCCAGCCTACTTCCTGACGTACCCGATCATGGAGCGCTACGCCGCCATTCGTCGGGCGCTGCGGCAGCGGCGGTCGGGGTTGATTGGCGATATCGACACCCTGGTCGCTGCCACCGCGCTGGAACGTGGCTTGACAGTGGTCACCAGCGACGCGGACTTCGAGCGCGTCCCAGGACTGAAGACCATGCTCATTCCCAGACAGTCCCTGGATGCACGCCAGCCATCCGATTCCTGAACGCTGTACAAAGATCTAAGAGGCGGTGCAGATTTGAGAATGCAGAGTGCAGATTGCAATCTGCACTCTGCACTCTCAAATCTGCACTCCGTCTAACATCGGTGGGGGTCTGTAGCGATGGCTCGCCCCCTACGTGTCGATCCCCATGGCCTGGCACAGTCCGTCCAACTGCTCGTCGTCGTAGAAGTAGATCACCAGCTTGCCGCCGCGGCGGCTGCGGAAGAGCTGGACGCGGGTGCCGAGGGCGTGCTGGAGCTGCTCCTCGATCGCCAGGGCCTGGACGTCGCGCACCGGGCGCTGGCGGGGCGGCGCTTCCGAGTGGTCGTTCGGCTCGGGGGGCTCGGCCAGGCGGCGGACCAGTTCCTCCGCCTGGCGGACGCTCAGGCCCTGCTCGAGCACGGCCGAGAGCGCGTGCAGCAGGCGGGCGTGGTCGGGGCAGCCCAGGAGCGCCCGCGCGTGGCCCTCGCTGATCCGCCCCTGGGCCAGCGCCTCCCTGGCCTCCAGGGGTAGGGCGAGCAGGCGCAGGGTATTGGAGATGGCCACCCGGCTCTTGCCCACCCGCTCCGCCAGCGCCTCCTGGCTGAGGGCATGCTCGTCCAGGAGGTGGCGGTAGGCCGTAGCCTGCTCGAGCGGGCTCAGGTCCTCCCGCTGCAGGTTCTCCACCAGCGCCAGCTCCAGCCGCTGCCGGGAGGTGGCCTCGCGCACCAGCACGGGCACAGTGCGCAGCCCAGCCAGTTGCGCCGCCCGCCAGCGGCGCTCTCCGGCCACCAGCACGTAGCCCTCCTCGGCCTGGGCGACGATCAGGGGCTGGAGCACGCCGTGCTGGCGAATGGAGTCGGCCAGTTCGCCCAGCGCGGCCGCGTCCAGCGCCAGGCGGGGTTGGTCGGGGTTGGGCTGGATGCGGCCCACATCGACCTCGGCCATGCCCCCCTGGCCGCGCGGAATGAGCGCTCCCAGGCCTCGCCCCAGGCCGCGGTGTTGCTGTGGCATAGTTAACAGTCGACAGTCGACAGTCGACAGTTAGCAGCCGACAGTCGCTGCCGACTGTTGACTGTCGACTGTTGACTGTCGACTCTCTCAGCCCTCACTTTCCACCCTCATGCGTAGCGAATGTAGCATGCGCGCGATCTCTTCAACGACACTTGATAGTCGCTCCACAGTGTCCGCCGGGGCATAGCCGAGATCGCGGCTCAGCAGCAGGAGGTAGTCGGCCTCCGCCAACGACCCCTCCGAGATGTTTAGAAACCGAGCATAGTCCTGGCCATGCTGTCGCTTGGACCCCTCCGCGATGTTCGTTGGCACCGAGGCCGCAGCTCGCCGCAATTGCGAAACCAATCCGAAGCGCTCCTCCCCCGGAAAGCTCGCCGTCAGCTCATAGATCGCCAACACCAGTGCATGGCTCCGCTGCCAGACCTTGAGATCGGTGAATCGCTGCATTCCCTTCGCCTCCCGTCTGCCGAAATCGGCGAGAAGTAGTGCAACGATGTTCCGGTTGTCAACCGCCGACAGTCAACTCCCTTTCCTCGAACTCTCGACTGTCGACTGTCGACTGTTAACTCCCTTTCCTCGAACTCTCGACTGTCGACTGTCGACTGTTAACTGTCAACTCGTCTCAGCAGCTCCTCCGCCAGAGCTGCGTAGGCCAGGGCGCCCCGCGAGGTGGGGGCGTACTCCAGCATCGGCTTGCCGTAGCTGGGCGCCTCCGACAGGCGTACCGAGCGAGGAATGATACTCTCGAACGTGGCGCTGGGGAAGTGGGCGCGCACCTCCGCCACCACCTGGTTGGCCAGGTTGGTGCGCGCGTCGTACATGGTCAGCAGGATGCCCAGCAACGCCAGGCCCGGGTTGAGCTGCTCGCGCACCAGGTCCAGGGTGTCCATGAGCTGGCCCAGGCCCTCCAGGGCCAGGTACTCGCACTGGACCGGCACCACGACCCGGCTGGCCGCGGCCAGGGCGTTGACCGTGAGTAGCCCCAGGGAGGGCGGGCAATCGATGAGCACCAGGTCGTACTCGGCGACCAGCGGGCGCAGGGCGGCGCGCAGGCGGGTCTCCCGTCCCTGCGGCGCGCTCGCCAGCTCCACCTGGGCGCCGGCCAGCGACCGCACGGCGGGAGCGAGCCAGAGGCGCGGCTGGCTGGTCGGCACGATCGCCTCGCGCAGCGCTGCCTGGCCCAGCAGCACTTCGTAAGTGGAGCGCTCCAGGGCGCGCCAGTCCACGCCCAGCGAGCTGGTCGCGTTGGCCTGAGGATCGAGGTCCACCAGCAGGACACGCTTGCGGACTGCCAGGTAGGCGCCCAGGTTGACGGCGGTGGTGGTCTTGCCCACCCCCCCTTTCTGGTTCACCACGGCGATGACCGGGCTCACGGCTCCAGCCGCGCCCCGGCCTGCCAGCGCGCCTCCACCTGGTCGCGCGTGGGGATCCCGGCCGGGCCGGGCTGCTCGACCACGAAGGAGGCCACGCAGTTGGCGTAGTCGGCGCTGGCGTTGGGGTCCTGCGTCTCGTGCAGGCGGAGCAGGAACGTGGCGGCGAACGCGTCGCCCGCGCCGGTCGGATCCACCTCCCGCTCCGGCTTGAAGGCCGGCGAGTGGTAGGTGTGCCCCTGGTGGTACACCCGCGCGCCCCGGCGTCCGAGGGTCACCACCAGCAGCCGGGCCTGGGCAGCGTAGCGCTCGACCTGGCCTGGCTCGGCCACGTCCTCCTCACTGAAGATGGTCGCGTCCGCGCGCTGAAGCACCGGCTCGGCGCCCTCCTCCCAGGGGATCGGGCGCACCCGGCCCTGGCGGTCCCAGCCGCGCATCCAGCCCTGGGGTGTCACCCCGAGCAGCGCGGAGGGGAAGCAGGAGACGAGCTCGGGCTCGAGCTCGTGGGCCACGGGCGCGATCAGCACCATGGGCGCGCGGCGCCATTCCGGCAGCAGGTGGGTGAAGGCCAGCGGCTCGGCCAGGGCCTGGATGTGCTGCACGCGCCGCCCGTCCTGGTAGTGGTTCTGGAAGCGGGTGGTCGCGCCCGCGGCCAGGCGGGCGACCCGGATGCCGCGCAGCAGGTCGACCAGGCCCGGCTCCCAGCCGGCGCTGGTCAGCACGGCCACGCGCGCGCCCAGGCGGTGGGCGGCCAGGGAGGCGTAGGTGGCAGTGCCGCCCAGCACGGCGCGCCCGTCCAGGTAGTCCTCGGTGACGTGCCCGATGACGAGCAGGTCGATCGTGTCAGTGCTTGGGCTCGACGACAACGCGACGGCTCTCCCCCTCGCCGATGCTGTGGGTTCCCACGTAGGGATGGTCTTGCAAGGTGAGATGGATGACCCGCCGCTCGCTCGGGATCATCGGCTCCATGACCACCGACTGGCGGTAGCGTTGGGCGCGCTCGGCGGCACGATAGGCGATCTCGCGCAGCACCCGCTCGCGCCGTTCGCGGTAGCCCTCCACGTCGACGACCACCCGGACCCAGTGTCCGACGCGCCGATTGATCATCAGGCCCAGCAGGAACTGGAGGGCGGCCAGGGTCTCGCCGTGGCGGCCGATGAGGATGCCCATGTACTCCCCGCGGATGCTGAGCGAGACGCTGGGGGGCCGGGCGTCCTCCTCGACCTGGGTGACCGTGACCTGGCCGGGCATGTCCATCAAGTCGAGCAGGCGCTGGAGCGTCTCCCTGGCCACCCCCACCAGTTCGCCCTCCGGCTCGCGGCGGCGGACCCGCACCCGCGCCTCCTCCGCTCCGATGCCCAGGATACCGCGGGTGCCTTCCACCAGGACGGTCACCTCGACCTCATCCCGCGCGCGCCCTAACTTGGCCAGCGCCTTGGCGACCGCCTCGTCCACCGTGCGGCCGGTGGCCTCAACGTTTTCCACGTTTCCTTCCTCTCGCCCCTCTCGCAGTTTTGACGCTCCGCCGGGGCTGGTCCACGCCGTTCAGTGCGGGCTCGGCTGCGACCTCGGTGCTGGCCGCTGCCAATCCGCTGGCGACGCCGTTGGGCACGACGCCGTCGGCGCGCTGCCTACTCGGCAGGAGCGGTCCCCAGCCGGTGACGAAGCCCTGCTGGACGACGCTGAAGACGTTGCTAACCGCCCAGTAGAGCACCAGACCGGAGGGGAAGTTGACGCCAAAGAAGAGCAGCATGAGCGGCATGAACATGGTCATCATGCGGTTCATGCTCTGCATCTGCGGATCGGTGGCCGGCATCTGCATCATCTTGGACATGAAGTACTGACTGCCGGCCATGAACAGCGGCAGAATGCCCGGCAGGGCCGGCACGGCCAGCCCGGCATCGAAGGGCAGGTGGAAAACGTCGGGATGGGCCAGGCTCGCGAGCCACAGGAAGGGCGCCTGGAAGGCCTCCGCCCCCGGCGTGTCCGCTTTGCCGAGGTTGGTCAGCGCCCAGTAGAGACCGTAGAAGACGGGCAACTGCAGGACCATCGGCAGGCACCCGGAGGCCGGGTTGACCCCGTGCTCCTTGTACAGCCGCATGGTCTCCTGGGTCAGCCGCTCGCGGTCCTTCGCATATTTCTTCTGGATGGCCTTCAGCTCGGGCTGCACGGCCATCATCGCCTTCTGAGACTTGCTCTGGTAGACGCCCAGCGGCAGCATCAGGCCGCGGATGAGCACGGTGAAGATGATGATCGCCAGGCCGGCGCTGCCCGTGACGCCGGCCAGCCACATGAGCCCGGCCATCATCGGGTGGACAAGCAGCGTGTCGAAAAGTGTTCCGAAGTCCAAGGTTCCTCCAATCAGCGCCGCGTCGCCACGTCGGGCACCGGGTCGATCCCGCCAGGGTGGAAGGGGTGGCAGCGGGCCAGGCGCTTGAGCGCCAGCCAGCCTCCCTCCCGCACCCCGAAGCGCTCGATGGCCTCGGCGGCGTAGCGGGAGCAGGAGGGCCAGTAGCGGCAGGCAGGCGGCAGCACGGGCGAGAGCAGCGTCTGATACCCGCCGATGAGCAGCAGGACGATCCTCTTCATGAATTGAATTGCTTAAGCAGCTTCGCTCTGCGCAACAGTCGATCCACCGCCGCGCGGAGCTCGGACCACGCGGCTCGAGCGCTGGGCTCGCGAGCGATGAACACCAGGTCGTAGCCCGGGGGCAAGTCCGCGTGGCGCAGGCGAAGCGCCTCACGGATGCGCCGACGCACGCGATTGCGCACCACTGCGCCACCCACGCGCTTGCCGACCACGATACCCGCGCGGGTCAGGCCCACGTCACTGGGGGCCACATACAGCACCAACAGCGGGTGCGCCCACGACTGCTTGCCGGCACGCACCCGCTGGAAATCCGCGGTCTTTCGAAGACGGAACTCTCGCTTCACCAGCCGCCTGGCGCTCGCCTCCGTGCGCCAAGCGGTGCCCCTCTCGCTCCAGCCTCGCAGCAGGCCCGAGGCTAGACGACCGTGAGCCGCTTCCGGCCCTTCAGACGGCGGCGGTGGAGCACCTCTCGGCCGCCCGGCGAGCTCATGCGCTTCAGGAAGCCGTGCTCACGCCGACGCGGCACGCGCTTGGGTTGGTAGGTTCGCTTAGGCACACTCTCCCCCAGTTTAGACCTGTTGGAATTATAGAGGCGGGCGAAATGGGGCGTCAAACCAGGAGGACTGCGGGTATGGCGTGTCAGTCTTCGAAGACGGCCACGGCGCGGGCCCAGGCGCCTCCAGCGCCCTTGATCTTGATGGGGAAGACGCACGCAGTGAAGCCGAAGGAGCGTGGCAGTTGGTCCAGGTAGCCCAACTGCTCCAGGTTGTAGTACTCGAGGTCCTTGCCAACTCGGTGGGCGGCCCACAGCACCTCCTTGTCGCCCGTGCGCTTGAATGCCTCGCCCTGGAAGTGGAGGGGGATGTCCCAGGACCAGGCGTCGATGCCCATCACCCGGATGCCCTGCCCGATCAGCCAGCGCGTCGCCTCGGCGCTCATGCCCGGGTTGACCTTGTGGTAGTCCGACTCGTAGAAGCGATTGTAGGCGTCGGTGCGGATGAAGACGATAGCGCCCGGCTTGAGCTCGTACCCGATCCGCGCTAGCTCGGCCTGCAGGTCGGCCGCAGTGATGGCATATCCGGCCGGCTGCTCGTGGAAGTCCAGCACCACCCCGTCGCCCATGCACCACTCCAGCGGCAACTCGTCGATCCGCCGCGCGGGCTCGCCTCCGCAGGTGGGGTAGTAGTGCCAGGGCGCGTCCATGTGCGCCCCGGTGTGGGTGCGCAGGGTCAGCACCTCCACGGCGCTGCCCATGCCCTCCGGCATGTCCTCTGGCCGGATACCGAACATGGGAGCCATCCGCCCCGGGCCCTCGCGGTGGTCCGAGTACTCGATCTTCGCCCCGTGGGTGGCGTGGTACGCGGGATCGATCGGCATGCTCAGGTCGTAGATGCGTCGAGCCATGGTGGTCCTCTCGCAAGAAGTAGT
>JACQUR010000159.1 GCA_016210245.1 Chloroflexota bacterium | reverse complement strand
GGTGGCCAGGGGGGGCCTGAGACGCCCGCCCCACCGGGATTGGCTCGCTCCCTCCCGACCGCTGCTCCAGGCGCTGACGCCGGACGTGGGAGACACGGGAGCAAGATGATCAAGGTCGAGCACCTCTCTAGAACCTACGGCACGCGGGTCGCGCTGAGCGACGTCTCGTTCTCGGTCGCCAGGGGCGAAGTGCTTGGCTTCCTCGGACCCAACGGCGCCGGCAAGACCACCACCATGCGCATCCTGACCGGCTACCTGCCGCCCAGCGCTGGCCGGGTGGAGGTGGCCGGCTTCGACGTCGTCCGCCAGTCGGTCGAGGCGCGGCGCCGCCTCGGCTACCTGCCCGAATCCATCCCGCTCTACCCCGAGATGTCTATCCGCGACTACCTGGACTTCATGGCCAAGCTGAAGGGGGTCAACGCCAAAGCACGCCCGGAGCAGGTGGCGCGCGCGATGGAGCAGACCCGGGTGCATGAGCGGGCCAACCAGTTGATCGGCAAGCTCTCCAAGGGCTTCCGCCAGCGGGTCGGCCTCGCCCAGGCGCTGCTGGGCAACCCGGACGTGCTCATCCTCGACGAGCCCACCGTGGGCCTCGACCCCAAGCAGATCATCGAGGCCCGCAACCTGATCAAGGGTCTGGGCGGCGAGCACACGGTGATCCTGAGCACCCACATCCTGCCTGAGGTCAGCATGACCTGCTCGCGGGTCGTCATCATTAACGACGGGCGGATCGTGGCGGTCGACACGCCGGAGGCGTTGACCGCGCGGCTGCGCGGCTCCGAGTCCGTCCAGCTCGAGGTGCGCGGCCCGCGGGAGCAGGTGCTGGCCCGGCTGCGCAAGGTGCCCCACGTGCTCAGCGCCCAGGCCAATCGCGACGGGGATGGCCGCACGATCTACACCGTCGCCTGCAAGCTGGGGAGCGACGCGCGGGAGAGCCTGGCCGAGGCGGTGGTGGGCAGCGGCTGGGGCTTGCTCGAGCTGCGCTCGGTCAGCCTGAGCCTGGAGGAGATCTTCTTGAAGCTGACCACCTCGGAGGAGGCGGTACGGGCATGACCAACACCCTTGCCATCGCTCAGCGCGAGCTGAAGACCTACTTCGTCTCACCCATCGCCTACGTGGTCGCCACCCTGTTCCTGGTGATGGCCGGCTACCTCTTCTCGGCGATCCTCTACAGCACCCAGGAGGCCACGCTGCGCTATCTGCTGGGCAACGTGAGCGTGATCTTCCTGTTCATCACCCCCGCCCTGAGCATGCGCCTGCTGGCCGAGGAGCAGCGCAGTGGAACCATCGAGCTGCTGCTCACCAACCCGGTGCGTGACGTGGAGCTGGTGCTGGGCAAGTACCTGGCCAGCGTGCTCATGCTCCTGGCCACGCTCGCCCCGACGCTGTACTACCCGCTGGTCCTGTCGCTCTACGGCAGCCCGGACCAGGGGCCGCTGCTCTCGGGCTACCTGGGCGTGGCGCTGCTGGGGGCTGCCTTTCTGGCGGTGGGCTTGCTGGCCTCGTCGTTGACCCAGAACCAGATCGTCGCCGCAGTGCTGACCTTCGGCGTCCTGCTGCTGCTGTGGCTCAGCGACGCGCTGACCGGCATCGTCCGCGGCCCCGTTGGTGACCTGGCGCGCTATCTCAGCGTCAACGGCCACTTCAACGACTTCCCGCGTGGGGTCATCTCGACCACCGACCTGATCTACTTCCTCAGTATTATCGCCGCCTGTCTGTTCCTGACGGTGGTCGCGCTGCAAACCAGGAGGTGGCGCTGATGCGATTCAGCCTCCAGACACTCCGCCCCATTCTCGCCGCCCTCGGCGTCTTCGCCCTGATGGCCGCCGCGGGCGTCTACTTGATTGTGAGCGAGTTCTCGCTGGTCGTGCGCCTGCTGGCTGCGGCCGGGGTGCTGCTGCTGGGCATGGTTGTCGCCCTGGACCCCGAGGACGTCCTGCGGCGGCTGACCGCCCAGCGGATGCTCTACAGCGGCAACACCGCGGTGATGGTGGTGGCCTTCATCGGCATCCTGGCTGTGCTCAACGCCCTGGGCACGCGCTTCTCCGAACGCTGGGACCTGACCGCCTCCGGGCAATACACCCTGTCGGAGAAGACCACCGACATCCTGGCCCGTCTGGACCAGCCGATCAAGGTCACCGGCTTCTTTCAGAACGAGGACTCGCGCAAGCGCGAGGCTGAGGACCTGCTCAAAGAGTACCGCGTCCGCTCCGATGGCAAGATCGAGTCCGAGTTTGTGGATCCCGAGCTGGAGCCGGCCAGGGCGATCAGCGCCGGCGTGCGCGATGAGGGGACGCTGGTCTTCCAACTGGGGGACAAGCGCCAGACCACGGCCGGGGTCAGCGAGCAGGAGTTCACCACCGTGCTGCTCAAGCTGACGCGCCCCGAGCGCAAGAAGGTCTACTTCACTCAGGGGCATGGCGAGCGCAGCCTGGAGGCTGCGGACCAGAACGGCTACAGCCAGGTGAAGACGGCCCTGGACCAGGACAACGTGGAGGTCAAGACCGTCAACCTGATGACCGAGCAGAAGGTGCCGGCCGACGCCGCAGTGTTGGTGATCGCCGGCCCGGCCAAGGACTTCCTGGACGAGGAGAAGCAGGCGATCAAGGATTTCCTGGCCGGCGGCGGCAAGCTGCTGCTGCTCCAGGACCCGCGGGTGAACATGAGCCTGGACGACCTGTTCACGCAGTGGAAGCTCAGCGTGGGCAAGGACCCGGTGGTCGACCCGTCCAGCGCCTTCCTGGGCGACGCCGGGGTCCCGGTGGTACAGCAGTACGGCTTCCACCCCATCACCGAGAACATGCGCGTGGCCAGCTTCTTCCCGTTCGTCGCCTCGGTCTCCTACCCCAAGGAGCGGATCGAGGGCGTCTCCATGGTGCCGCTGGCCGAATCGACCGAGCGGAGCTGGGTGGAGACCGACCCGCAGGCCGCCAGGTTCGACGAGGGCAAGGATACCAGGGGCCCGGTGGCGATCGCGCTGGTGCTGGAGGCCGGGGCCAGCAATCCCGAGCGAGCCACGGACGCCGGGCAGCCGAGCAAGCCCAGGAAGACGCGGGTGGTCATCTTCGGCGACTCGGACTTCGTGGCCAACAACTTCCTGCGCGTGCCCTCGGGCAACCTGGACCTGTTCCTCAACTCCGTGAACTGGTTGGCGGAGTCGGAGGAGTTGATCACCATCCGCCCCAAGGAGCGGGACAACCGCCAGATGTTCCTGACCGGCACCCAATTCAACCTGATCCTGGTCACCAGCACGATCTTCCTGCCGCTGGCCGTGGCCGTAGCCGGGGTGGCGGTGTGGTGGACCAGGCGGTAGGGATTGCGCTCCTCGAGGTGGGGCGGGCGTCTCTGCCCGCCCGTGGACCCACGGGCG
>JACQUR010000114.1 GCA_016210245.1 Chloroflexota bacterium | reverse complement strand
GACCTTCGGCGGACTCTACACCGTGGGCGACGAGGAGGGGCTGGCCAGGGACGCCTTCGTGAACGCCACCAATCTGGAGCGGATGGACTGGGACGAGTTCAAGGCGCGGGGAATCGCGCGCTACACGGGGGTTGGAACGAGCATGCGCTCCATGGGCAACGCCTGCGAGATCGTGCCCGGCGAGCCGATGGTGCCGCTGACCTGGGACACCGAGCAGAAGCAGCCCTACCCCACCCTGACCCGCCGGATCCAGTTCTACCTGGACCAGGAGCTGTTCCTGGAGTTGGGCGAGCACCTGCCGGTCCACAAGGATCCGCCCGGGGCAGGGGGCGACTATCCCCTGCAGATCACCGGCGGCCACGCCCGCTGGAGCATCCACAGCGACTGGGTGGACGATAGCCTGATGCTGCAGCTCCAGCGAGGCGAGCCGGCCATGCTCATGAGCGCCGAGGATGCGCGCGCACGTGGCATTCGGGACGGGGACCTGGTGGAGGTCTACAACGATATCGCCTCCTTCCAGATCCAGGCTGTCGTCTCGCCGGCCGTGCGGCCCGGCCAGGTCATCATCTACCACGCCAGGGAGAACTACCAGTTCCCGGGCTGGCGCCACTTCAAGAGCGTCATGCCCTCCCCCCTCAACCCGGTCGAGCTGGCCGGCGGCTACGGCCACATCCGCCCCATCAGCCTGAGCAACTACCCCGGCTTCAGCGACCGAGCGACGCGGGTGGAGGTGCGCCGGGTGGCAAGACCACCCGCCACGCGCCCCTCGCTGCCGGACGAGTGCTGAGTGCTGAGTGCTGAGTCCTGAGTGCTTGGTCCTCACTCAGGACTCAGCACTCAGCACTGGCACGCAGCGCCGCGTAGACCTTCCCGCCACTATAATAAGGGCATGGAGCTAACCTTCGAGCGAGGCGACCGATCTGCCCCAAAGGGGCATGCGTTGCTGTACTTCCACGGCGGGCGCGACCCGGACGAGGTCTGGGCGACGTATCTCGTCGTCTCACCCATTGCCATGGACCTGGCCAAGTACGTCCCGCCCATGTTCGCCGCCCAGCTCCCGCCCCAGATGTCGACCGGTCTGACCGCCTACCCGCTGCCGCCGCTGCCCGAGCGGGTGGCCAGCCGGCGCTGGCTGGAGTCGGTGGCCCGGGCCAGAGACGACGACCTGCTGGCCGGCGGCCAGATCGAGCCGGCCGACATGCAGCGCCTGGTGCTGGCGGTGACCGAGGCGGCGCAGAGCTACAGCGCCCTGTACGCGGACTGGGCAGCTAGAATGCCGCAGCCGGAGCCCGAGCCGCTGCCGGAGGTGGACGTCGACGACCTGTTCTACAGCGTGATGAGCGACCGCGACAAGGTCGGCAAGCTGGCCAAGCTGCTGGGCACGCTGCGCTACGCCGTGGAAGGGGCCGACCGGCAAGCAGCAGCGGAGGCGGGCGGCGAGGTGCGCAAGCTGGGGCGCCACCTGGACGCCAAGTACCGCGTGGACGCCTTGCTCGGCGCCGCCCAGCAGCCAGGTGCGGAGGCCTGGACGTTGGCCCAGCTCTACGTCGAGCGCGCGTACAAGATCGCAGCCGAGGACTACGCGGCACTGAGCGCGCTCGAGACGCGCATCCGCGCCCTCGAACAGGCGCGCGGGCAAGAAGGTCGCTGAGCGAGGCCGCACAGGCGGGCGAAGGCCGCACAGGCGGGCCGCCTGTGCCACCGGCTGGCAATCCGGTGGCACAGGCGGCTCGCCTGTGCTGTTCCCTGGCGGGAGGCCTGCACCGCGTCCCGCCCCCAGGGCGCGCCTCAGCCCTGCTTGACGGCCTCGGCCTCGATCAGGATGCGCACCTTCTCGCCCACCAGGACTCCGCCCGCCTCCAGGGCGACGTTCCAGGAGGCGCCGAAGTCGTGGCGATTGATGGACGTCTCGGCGCTGAAGCCGATGACCTGCGTGCCCCAGGGGCTGGTGCCACGCCCGTTGTTGGTCACGTCCAGCGCCACCGGGCGAGTGATGCTCCGGATCGTCAGGTCGCCGGTCACGATCAGGCGGTCGTCGCCCAGCGGCTCGACTTTGGTGCTCTTGAAGGTGATCTTCGGGTAGTTCGCCACGTCCAGGAAGTCAGCCGAGCGGAGGTGGTTGTTGCGTTGCTCGGTCAGGGTATCGAGGCTTGCCGCGTC
Organism: Chloroflexota bacterium; assembly: GCA_016210245.1. Lineage (GTDB taxonomy): Bacteria > Chloroflexota > UBA6077 > UBA6077 > JACQUR01 > JACQUR01. The sequence continues at coordinate 1,141 of JACQUR010000114.1, read as the reverse complement.
GATCTCCACCTCGACCGACGAGTTGGCCAGGTTGGCTTCGTCGAGCACGAGCGTGCCCTGCACGCCCGCGAAGCGGCCCCTCACCGTGGTGACCATCATGTGCCGGACCTGGAACTCGACCATGGTGTGCGAGGTGTCGAGCTGCCATACTGTGCGTGTGCCTACCTGCGGTTCTCCAGCAAGAGCCATCCGGTAACCTCCGTTGCGTCGTAATCCTGGTGGGCCGAAGATCAGCGCGTCAGCCCAGCGCGCGGTCCAGCTTGCGCAGCAGTCCGAGGAGCTGGACCTGCTCCTCGGGCGCCAGGGCCGAGAACTGCTCGGCGATCAGCGCCTCGTGGGCTGGGACGACCTCCTCGAACAGGCGGCGTCCCTGCTCGGTGAGCGCGAGATGGTTGGCCCGGCCTTCCTGGCGGCGCACGAGCAGTCCGCACCGCTCCATGCGGTCCAGGAGCTGGCACACGTTGCCCTTGGTCACCAGGAGCGCGTCCGCCAGCTCCTGCTGGGTGATCCCCTCGGCCGCGCCTACGTGGGCCAGCACGTCGAACTGCGCCCCGCTGAGCCCCTGGCGCCTGAGGTGCTCGGTGCTGGCGTGCTCGACCTTCAGGAACACGCGCACCAACCGCAGCCACGCCAGCACCGACCGCCACCGCAATCGGCTGTCGCCAGGCCCGGCCCTCGTGCGCATGCCGCAGTTTAGGAATAAACTACGGCCCCTGTCAAGAGGCTGCCGCGCTAGACGAGTGCTGAGTGCTGAGTCCTGAGTGCTGAGTGAGGGGATGCGTGGGCCGGGTGGCGGGCCGGGACGGCCCGCCTATCCGGAACGCGATCCGGGATAGGCGGGCCGTCCCCGCCCCGCCCCAGCCACTCAGCACTCAGGACTCAGGACTCAGGACTCAGCACTCAGCACTCGAAGGAGCGTGACATGACACCATCGAAGGTAGCGACGCCTGACCCATCGGTGACTCAGGACTCAGGACTCAGGACTCAGGACTCAGGACGGCCGGTCCTGCGGCCTAACCCTGCCCGCCTGGCCTCGGGCTTCCAGCGCCTGGCCGAGATTGGGGGCGAGGCCAGCAACGGCGTGTCGCGCCTGCCCTTCTCGCCCGAGGAGCGGCGCGCGCATCAACTGATGGGCGAGTGG
>JACQUR010000120.1 GCA_016210245.1 Chloroflexota bacterium | reverse complement strand
TGGGGGGCCTGGCGGGCGAGGCTGCGGCCGGGGGCGCCGCGGGGAGCGGCGGCGCCCTGGCTGGGCGACGCCTCGCCCGTGGGCGGCTGCCCGGCCGGGGCGTGCTCGCCAGGGGCCGCTCGGCCACGGGGCGTGGAGCGGCTCGCCCGCGCAGACAGAATGTCTGCGCTCCCAGGCAGGCCCACGCCCCCAGAGAGGCCCACGCTCCCAGGCAGGCCGGCGCTCCGCCCGCAAAAACGTGAAGGGCACCCGACCTCCGCGGTTAACTGGGAGGCTCCAGCCCCTGGCTGCTATACTGGGCACCCTTGCAATCTCTACGCGGGCAGAAGGAGCATGAGTCTCTACCCTCCTCCCTCCAGCCAGCGCGCGGCTCGCCCGCGCCTGCACCCACGCAGCAGCCCGCTCGGGCGCACGGCGCGCCGTCGGGCGCGGAACCGCTGGCTCGTTCATCTGCTGGCCCTGCTAGTCCTGCTGGCGCTCGCAGTGCCCGGCCACGCCAGGCTGCTCAGCCAGGAAGCCGAGCCAGGCTCGGCGGCAGCGAGTGATGGCGCCGAGGCCGGGGAATCGGCCCCGGCCCTTGGCCTGCCACTCGGTGGCCTCTGGCCCCAGCGCGTCGCCCCTACCCTACTCCCCACCCCGCTGCCCACCCCGGAGCCAACGCCTGCCCCATCGCTGCCAGCCTGGGTGCAGAACCAGCATGTGACCACGCTCTGGGCCGCGCCGGAGCCCGGGAGCGCATCTGTGCGCGAGGTGCCGCAGGGGCGCCGCCTGCGCACCCTCGGGCCGGCAACCGGCGAGCGGCTCCTGGTCGAGGACCCGGGCGATGGCGGCGCGCGCCTGCCAGCGCGTGGCTGGGTTGACGCGAGCGCGGCTGGTCCAGCCGGGCCTCCCGAGGTGGAGTGGCAGTTGGCGCTCCAGCCGGACGCGCCGGGGGCGCCCCGCTGGCAGGGCCAGGCCTGGCCGCAGGGCATCAGCGCCGAGTTCGCCGTGGTCCTGGACGGCACCTCCGGCCAGGTGCTCTACGGCAAGGACGCCCACGGGCGAGTGGCGCCGGCGAGCTTGACTAAGATCGCCACCGCCATCGTGGCCCTGGAGCGCGGCCAGTTGAGCGACCTGGTCCAGGTGAGCGTGGATAGCAGCGCCATGCCGGGGAGCACGGTCATGGGGCTCAGCCCGGGCGAGCGGCTGTCGCTCAGGGCCCTGCTCTATGGGCTGATGCTGCCCTCCGGCAACGACGCGGCGCTGGCGATCGCCCAGCACATCGGCGGCTCGGAGGCGCGCTTCGTGGACTTGATGAACGAGCTGGTGGCTCGGCTGGAGCTGAAGGATACCCACTTCATCAACCCGCACGGCCTCGATGCCCAGGGTCACTTCTCCAGCCCGTACGACATGGCCATGCTGGCGCGCCACGGCATGCGCGATCTCACCTTTGCCACCCTGGCCGGGGCCCGATCCTTCGAAGGCGAAGGCTACCACCTGACCAACCTGAACCGGCTGCTCTGGAGCTACGAAGGCGCCGATGGCGTGAAGCCAGGCTATACGGAGGCGGCCGGGCGGGCGCTGGTCGGCTCGGCCACGCGCGACGGGCACCGCGTGTTCGTGGCTCTGATGCAGAGCCCCGACCTGTGGGGGGACGTCGTCGGACTGCTCAACTACGCCTTCCGGAGTTTTCGCTGGGACTGACTGTCTTCTTACTTCCCCACGTACAGCCATGGTGGCTGGTGGTGATACAGCAGCCGCGCCTCGGGGCTGTCCACCCGGTAGACGTACAGCCGGCGGCCGCAGGGCAGCGGCAGGGAGGTCAGGTTGGGTGCGGTGAGGGTGACGCCCACGTCCTCGCCGAAGACGACCACGTAGACGACCTGGGGTGGCAGCGGGCGCTCGAAGAGCGGCCCGCTCACAGGATCGAAGTGCCAGGCCGGGTAGGCGGGCAGCAGGTAGCGGGTGTGCTGGTAGTAGAACGAACTGAAGACCAGGGTCTGCTCGGGCGGAAAGCGGGACCGAATGTGCTCGACCGCAGCGTTCGTCGCCCGGCTGAAGCACTGGAGCTCGTAGGCCCCGTAGCGGCCGCGGTCGGCCAGGAACTGGAACGCGGCCGCGCCGACGAGCGCGGCGGCAAGTACGCTCCCGAGGCCGAGTCCAGGATTGAACGCCGAAAGTCCAGGGCGGCCTGGACTCTGAACCTGGTGGCGCGGCCGCTGGGCGCGGCGCAGGGGGAGCCAGTGCTGTGCCAGGGCCGCAAGGTCATGGCCGAGCCGTAGCGTGCCCCAGCCGGCCGCCAGACAGAGGGCGGGCAGGTAGGAGAAGATGTAGCCCCGGTCGCCGATGTGGACCAGGCTGTAGAAGACGAGCGGCGGGCCCAGCCACAGAGCGAGCCAGGGGGCCGCCGGGTGGCCGCGCCCGCGCGCCAGGGCGTAGCCGGCGGGCACGAGCGCCAGGCCCAGCGCCTGCCAGGTGAAGGCGATCACCTGCCCGCCGTTCCGCTGGACCGCCAGCAGGCCGTGGCTGGCCAGCGAGTAGTTGCCCTCCACGTAGTCAGCCTGGCCAAGCAGGGCACGGGTGTAGGCCTCCAGGCCGTTAGAGAGCAGCGCCGTGGGTAGATACCAGGCCGCGCTGCCCAGCGCCAGGCCCAGCCCCAGGGCGAACAGGCTGCCCACAACGAGTCGACAGTCGACAGTCCACAGTTCACAGTCCGCTCGTACACGGTCGACGGTGAACTGTCGACTGTGGACTTCGTCTAGGGGCGGGAGCAGCTTGCGGCCCACCGCGGGCATCCCTGCCAGGGCTAAGGCGCGGCGCAGCGCGGCCCAGAGCGCGAGCGGGAGCAGGAAGAGGGTCAGGTCCAGGCGGAACCCACCGGCCACACCCAGCGCCAACCCGAGCGCGACGGGGCCAGGCCACCGACCCTGGGCGCTCTGCCAGGCCAGCAGGGCCAGGGCGATTGCGCCGGCTGCGAGCACCGTGTAAGGATAGGCCACCTCGCTGTAGAACCAGAAGAGGGGCGAGGCGGCCAGCAGCGCGGCGGCCACCAGGGCGGCGGGCCAGCCGACCAGCAGGCGGCCCAGCAGCGCCAGCAGCCCCACTGCCAGCGCGCCGCCCAGCAGGCTGGCCAGGACCAGGCTGCGGTTGGGATCACCCACCAGGGCCTCGATCGCCCGGGCCAGGCCCACGTAGAACAGGTATCCGGGCGGGTGAGGCCGGCCATCCACCACGTTGAAGCCGTCGAGCGCGCGCGCATAGAGCACCGAGTCCCACGCGTAGAGGGCCTCGGCCTGGAAGGGCAGGCGCAGCGCGAACGCCGCCACGGCGAGGGCCAGGGCCAGGGCTACATCCCGCCAGGCCAGCCCGAGCCGCGCGGCGCGAACAGCCAGAATGGACATGAGCAGTGCTTGAATAGGGTCCGGCTGCTGCGTACTGCACCAGCTATGCCGGGCCGGCCTGCACGGAGCCCCTCACACCAGATCCGGGTGATTGCCTGCGCGTGCGGCACGTCGCGGAGACGCCGAGCTCTCGGGGGGGTGGGCGTCTCTGCCCCCCAACCAGCATTGGCTCAACCTCTCTTGAAAACCGCGCTCGTGTCCTGTGCGGTTACAATAACCTCAACCTCGTTGAGGCCAACGGAATGGCCGGGAGGCGCTGTGCGCGAACGATCCGTGGCGGAGAAGCTGGCCGAGCGCGCCGAGCGCGGGGCTGAACGGCTACCGCCCACCCACCATCGAGTGCTCCGCGGCGATGCCAGGCAGATGGACCCACTTGCCGACGAGTCAGTCCACCTGGTGGTCACCTCGCCGCCCTACTGGAACCTCAAGCGCTACCCTGACCACCCGGACCAACTGGGCGCAATCGATGACTACCGGACCTTCGTGGCCGAGCTCGACCGCGTCTGGGCCGAGTGCTACCGAGTGCTCGTGCCGGGTGGGCGTCTATGCATCAACGTGGGGGATATCTGCCTCTCGCGCCGGGCCGCGGGACGGCACCGGGTCGTGCCGCTCCATGCGGATATCACGCGCGGGTGCGTCGACCTCGGGTTCGATCACCTCGCCCCGATCTTCTGGTACAAGATCGCCAATCTCCAGACCGAGGTTGGCGGTGCCTCCTACTTCCTCGGCAAGCCCTACGAACCGAACGCCATCATCAAGAACGAGGTCGAGTTTATCTTGCTGCTGCGCAAGCCAGGGAGCTACCGCCACCCGACGCCGGAGCAGCGTCGCCGCTCGCTCATCGGCAAGGACGAGTGTACACGCTGGTTCCGCCAGATCTGGGACGACCTGCCGGGGCAGGTGCGCGACCACCACCCCGCGCCCTATCCCCAGGAGCTAGCCTACCGACTGATCCGCATGTTCTCCTTCGTGGGCGATACGGTGCTCGATCCCTTCCTCGGGACCGGCACCACCACCCTGGCAACGATCACGGCCGGCCGCAACAGCATCGGGATCGAAGTCGAGCCGCGCTACCTGGAGCTGGTGCGCAAGAAGCTGAGCCAGGGGCACCTGTTCAGTGACTGCGAGCTGTCGATGCCCGACGCTGATTCTGGTGCAGACGAGACATCGGCTCTCAGGTAGTGGCGCCAGATGCCTCGCGTCAAGTCTCTCCTCTCAAGCCGTGGTCGATCAACGGATTGCGTGCTCGCACCTGCCCAACCAGAGCATCCTGCAGACTCATGAGCCTTACCAGGGATGGGAATCAGCCGGCGAGCTGGGCTGTTACACGGGCGGGCAGGACCGTGAGGCTCAGATGGGCCCGCTTGGGTAGGCCGGCCCTGGACATCCGACATCATACCCGCCCAGCCCGACCCTCGCCAGCGCGCCGTGCCTGGCGGGCGCCTGCTACAATCGTCTGGCACGAAAGCGGATCTCGGAGGTGCGATGAGCCATCAACTGACCCAGCCTCTCTCGCTGCGCGTCGCAGCCGCCACGCTCGCCGCCTGGTCTGGCGCCATCGCCCTGGGCGCGCTCTCAGCCGGCGCGGTCGCCATCGGAGCAGTGGCGATTGGGCGCCTCGCCCTGGGCAAGGGTCGCATCCGCAGCCTTTCCATCGACGAGCTCGAGGTCGGCCGCCTGCGCGTCCGAGAGCTCATCGTCGAGCGACAGCACGTCAGTGGCTAGGGAAATGCAGATTTGAGATTGTAGAGTGCAGATTGGGCAATCTGCACTCTACAATCTCAAATCTGCACTCCGCGGACTCGGAGGTAATGGGGTGCAGCTCTACAACACCATGTCCCGGCGCAAGGAGCCCTTTGTGCCGCGCGACCGCCTGGTGGGCGTCTACGTCTGCGGCGTGACGCCCTACGACACCACCCATCTCGGCCATGCCAAGACCTACGTGGTCTTCGACGCGCTGGTGCGCTATCTGCGCTACCTTGGCTTCGAGGTGCGCTACGTCCAGAACGTCACCGATGTCGATGACGACATCCTGCGCAAGGCGCGCGAGGTGGGCATGCCCTACCTGGAGTTGGGCCAGCTCAACACCCGGGTGTTCGTGCAGGACATGGACGCGCTCAACGTGCAGCGCCCGGACCACTTCCCCCACGCGACTCAAGAAGTGCCGGGCATGGTCGAGATGATCGCCGCGCTGCTGGAGCGCGGCTGCGCCTACCAGGCCGGGAGCAACGTCTACTTCCGCGTGGCCAGCTTCCCGGACTACGGCAAGCTGAGCCAGCTCAGCCGCGAGGAGATGCTGGCTCTGGCCCGCGAGCGGGGCGGGAAACCTGACGATCCACTGAAGTCCGACCCACTGGACTTTCTGCTGTGGCAGGGCGCCCAGCCCGGCGAGCCCACCTGGGCCAGCCCCTGGGGCCCCGGGCGCCCGGGCTGGCACATCGAGTGCAGCGCCATGTCGCGGCGCTACCTGGGCCAGCCGGTCGACATCCATGGTGGGGGCGGTGACCTGGTGTTCCCCCACCACGAGAGCGAGATTGCCCAGACCGAGTGTAGCAGTGGCGCCGCGCCCTTCGTGTGCTACTGGCTGCACGTGGGCATGGTGTGCCTGGATGGGGTCAAGATGTCCAAGTCGCTGGGCAACATGGTCTTCGTGCGCCAGTTGCTCAAGGACTTCTCGCCCGATGGGCTGCGGCTCTACCTGCTCAGCTACCCGTACCGCGAGTCCTGGGACTACGACCGTGCGAAGCTGGAGCGGACGGACCGCCTGGCCGCCCGGGTGCGCGAGGCGCTCCAGGAGGAGGGGGATCCATCGGGCGCCGAGCTGGACCCGCGGCCCCTGCACCGAGCCTTCCTGGCCGCCATGGACGACGACCTGGATACGCCGCGCGCCATCCAGGCGCTGCACGAGCTAGCCGAAGCGGTCCTGGCGGGCCAGGCGACCGGCCAGGACACGCGCATCGCCCGGGCCACGCTGCACGAGCTGGCCGGGATCCTGGGGCTGCGGGGAGAATGAGGTCCGCAGTTGACAGTTAACAGTCAACAGTCAACAGGGCGCGGAGGCTGTCTGTCGACTGTCGACTGTCGACTGTCAACTGTCAACTGCGGAGAGCCGATGACACGTCCGATACTCACCGTCGACATGGATGGCGTGCTGGCTGCGCCGCCGCTGGGCTTGCCGAACGTAGCCATCAGCCGCCGCCTGCTGCGGGGCGAGCTGCCAACGCGGGTCGAGCGCATCGACCGCGATGGGCTGCCGCCGACAGGCCACCTGGTCGCCTGGGCGCAGTGGCTGCGCTACGGCGGGCGCCGACCCCTGCCGGGCGTGGCCGAAGGGCTGGCGGCCATGGCCGGGCGGCGCGAGCTGGTGCTGGTGACCGGACGCTCGTGGCAGGCCCGCCCGCTCATCGAGGCGTGGCTGGAGCGGCACGGCCTGCGCGGCTACTTCGCGGCCATCTACGCCAACAATACCCGCCTCACCACCGCCCAGTTCAAGCTGTGGATGGCCCGCCAGCTCGATGCCCAGGAGCACGTAGACGACGACGGCTCGATCGCCTACTACCTGGCGCACCACGGCCTGCGGCGCGTCTTCCTGCGCACCTGGTGGCGTAACCGCGGCCTGCCCTATCCGCCTCACGTGATCGTCGTGGGCTCGCTGGTCGAGCTAGCCGAGCACCTGGCGCGCGAGGACGGGACGTAGGGACGCGGGAGACGCGGAGACGCGGTGATGCGGGGGGACACCGGGATGCGGTGAGGCCGGGATGCAGAGACGTGGGGAGAGAGGACCTGGTGGTGCTCCCCGCGTCCCTACGTCCCCACGTCCTCACGTCTGGAATCTCGCCTCAGCCCTGGGCAACCTCGCCTGCTCGCTCCTGGCCTGGAGCACCCTGCTGGCCAACGTCTGCCGCCACACCTTGCTCGCCCCAGTCCACTGTGACTCCTGATTCGCAGGGTCGGCTATCCGAGCCGCGACCGTGACGGAGCGCGGACCCCGGGGTCCGCTCATCCTGAGCCTGTCGAAGGACCTGAGCCTGTCGAAGGACCTCCCGGTCGCGGCGCAGGGAGAGTGCCCCTTGAGTTGAGACGTGACAGAGCGCCAAGCCGTGTTCTCCCTGCTTGCCCCCATGTCTGATGAGCCGGCATCCGCTGAGCTGGTGCAGGGGCCAGGGCGGTGGCTCCCAGCCATCGGAAGCCGTGGGGTGAAAGGCGTTGCCATTGCGCGTTGCCCGTCATAGAATGGCGGCAATTCGATCAGCTTGCCGGTCGCGGGAGTTCGCGTGGACCCGCCCGTCCCTGTCTATGACGGCGAAACCGCGACGACACCTGGAAGTTTCGCTATGCCTGAGCCGATTGTCGTCACGCTCCAGCCGATGACGCCTCTTTGGACTGGAGATGCAAACCAGCGCGGAAGCCGGATTCGCGAGACGGGCGTTCTCGGCAGCCTGCGCTGGTGGTATGAGGCGATTGTCCGGGGACTCGGTCTCTACGCATGTGACCCCACATGTGACCCCAGTAGTGGCTCCTGCAAGTACGACGAGAACAAGAAGCTCTCAAGCATTTGTCTCGCCTGCCAGCTCTTTGGTTGCACCGGCTACGGGCGGCGTTTCCGTCTCGTCGTCGACGGAAACGGCGACGCAGGACAACCCGTTGAGGTGAAGCTCAAGAATCCCGGAATGTCCAGCCATCGGGGCTGGCGCATTCCACCGAACGTGGCTGGCCCGCTTACCCTGACTCTGTACCCGATGCGTCCGGATGCCATGGATGCTTTCGAGAGTGCTGCGATTTACCACACACTCCGCTTCATCGAACGATACGGAGCGCTGGGCGCCAAGACGAGCCATGGGCAGGGAGTAGTGAAGATCACTGACTGGAGCATCTTGACTGCTGTCATGGAAGCCGATGCCTGGATTGGCGCCGTCAGAGCTCGGCGGGCCAAGGTCGCAGCGAACCCACCATCGACCCCAAACCTGGGCGACTTGATCGGAGCAGCCGTGAGGCTGGACGACGCCACGACCTCAAAGGCCAACTGGTGGAGCGCAATCCCGTTGAACGGGCTGGGCAGCTTCTCGCTGGGCAATGATCCGGGCTGGATTCCCTCGGCGCCTGCGCTTCGAGCACAACTGCGCAACTGGCTTCGTTCCACTGCCAATGTTCCAGGCTTTGCAGGCAGCCTCCGAGACGAACGCCATCGGCTCATGGGGACTATTCAGGCGCCTGTTGGCCCAAAGGGCTCCGACATTCTTGTGAGCCATCTCTACAAGGCTGGTGATCAGTGGTCCATGCGGATCTTCGCGTTTGTTCCGAAGAACGGTAATCCCGTCAATCTAGCCCTGCGCATGTTTCTTGCCAATCCAAGTGCCCTGAAGGCAGAGGTCGAACGTGGGCTCGGGGGAATCCCGATTGAGCTGGCTGCATTCTCCACAGACGTGAGAGGTTTCCTCACTGGTGAAGGATAGAAGAGGGCATGAGCGAGACTCATCAGCATGACTTTTGGCTGCTTCCCTCGCATGAGGATCTCACGGAGCAGGTGCTATCAGCGATCGACGAAATTGCGGCCATCGATCTCGAGATACGTAACGCTAAAGGCTCCAGACCGGAGTTACGCGACAAGCGACGCCAGAAAGTTCGCGACAAGAGCCAGGGATTCCGCCGGGCTATCAATGATGCTTGCAGCAGAGGAGACGCCAGGTTCGTCAGTAACTTCTATACTCACATTGCCTCACAGACAGAGGTCAGACTGAGGAACGATAAGCCGAAGAGGGATATATGGAGAGAGCTCTTCGACGGCTTCCTTCCGAACTATCCGCCGTCCATAGTACAAGCTGAGCACTTCGTTCCGGGTCCCTATGCTCTGGATTGCCTTGCAGACGGTTCCTGGCTGCTCTCGCTTGGCTTCCGGCTGAAGAATGCGTTTACAAGCAAGAGCGAGACAGCCTTTCATTTCTCGAATAATCCCATCGTCCGCGACCACCTGACCGGACTGCCACTGGTGAAGCCCACGACCTGGAAGGGTCATCTTCGTTTCGCTGCCCGCATGGCAAGTACTCCCGAAACACTGATTCACCGCCTGTTTGGAGAGACCCTGGGCGACGAGGGTGGGAGAGCAGGCCGCCTTCACTTCTTCCCCACCTTCTTCACCACGGACGTCGAGCGAGAGGTCGTCACCCCTTTGAAGCGCAGTACGCGGACCCCGGCCCCCGGGCGCGGCCCCATCGACATCGAGGTGATCCCGAACGGCTCGAGGGGAACATTCTGCCTTCTGTATCTCCCTCACCCGAGAGGGCCGGGGTGGTCTCCAGGCCAGATCGCCGATGACATGGAGGCAGTTGCCCCGGCACTGAAGGCGATGTTCCTGGATTACGGCTTTTCCGCGAAGAAGACCGCGGGATGGGGTGTAGTGGAAGACACCGTGTCCGGCGGCACTCTGTGGGCCCGAGGTCCAACGTGGCCGGCACCCGCTAAGCGTGCCAGTGGAGCCGCCGGGCCGGCCTTCAGGTTGCCGGAAGATGCTTTTCTCCCGCTGCTGGACGAGGCCCGAATGCCAAGGTCGATCTTGCGGAAGCCGGACGGGGCCTGGTTGAGCAACAGTGAGTTTAATGCGCTTGGCGAGAAACCAAGTAGCCTCAATGTCTACAAGCGGTTCCACCGTTGGTATGACGTTCACGGCGCGGAATGGCGACGCAGGCTCGCGGGCGACGAGGTTACCTGGGCGGTACCAGTCCGGACGTACCCGGTTGAGTCCGTGACGGCGCTTTGTGATCTCGCCATCCGTCTCGCCAGGGCGGTCCGCGCGGAGAGCGCCAATGGGTGACTTCCTCAGCGCGATCGACGATCATCGGGAAGCAATCCTCCTTGGCGAGCTCGGGGCGCTCCTGCACATGTTTGGGAAGTGCTCCCGGGAGTTTCTGATCGCCAACTCTCTCGAGGGCGGGGCGAATGACTACCATCAGGAGCTGAAGCATCTCCCGACCCTGGCGCCGCTGCTCCGGGACCCACTGCTTCGCAATACCTTCGCCTTCACCTTCCATTGCCCGCAAGAGACTCTGGCCGGCGACTTCACTGATTTCATCACCAAGTACAAGGGCAGCAAGCCGGACTGCTTACTCGTTCGGCTATTCAATACCTGCCACCGGATGACCTCCGCCGACGAGAAAGGCGTCGTCCGGAGGAAGCAGTCGAAAGATGACATGTGGATTGCCACCCCCTTCGGCCATCGCACGCACAAGATCGGGTTGGATCGCGTCGACGCGAAGCGGGAGGAGATGGACCGGGAACTGGCCCATGCCTTCGAGTCGTACCTCTCGAAGCGGATCGATATCAAGGAGCTTCGCGAATGGGCAATCCGCATACTGAAGCCCGGCTTCTCTGAGACGCTCGGCGAAACTCGCCAACCTGCCAACGACGTCACCCTCTGGGCTCAGTCCCACGGCGTGGCTTCGCTCTACAAGCCAGTCCTAGCAACACTTGCCATGGGGCTCGACCCGTGTCTGAGGAAGAACGGCAGCCTTGACTACAACAGCGTTGCCTGGCGGCTTTTCGGCATCGGCTGGAATGGCCGCAGTTTCGTAGAGCGAGGGCGAAGGGCGGGAGATGTCCTGAAGCGTCAGGAGATCCTGGGCGAGATCGTTACGGAGATTCAACAGCGGATCGAGGTGTCCCATCCGATTGGACACCGGTTCTACGCCGACCTCAACGGACTGTTCTTCACCTTCCCAGGGATCGAGGACAGCGCAGCCGCCGAATTAGCTCGCCAGCTCGCCCCGGAGCTGGTCGGGATCGTCCGCGAACGGTCGGTGAATGAGCTGTGGCCCTTCTTCACGCTGAGCAAGCCACGTCGCACGTTGACGGCCATCACGAAGGAGATTGAAGCGCTCGGCCGGATCGCAGCGGCGCCCAGGGTGGCGCCGCTGCTCTCCCTGGAACAGGCGGAGCAAGGACGGCAGGAGCAACTCCTGGTCGGTGGCCCGTCGCTCGCGCAGCCAATGGACGGATGGGAGGTCTGCCCGGTCTGCCAGCTTCGGGGCAAGCAGCGCGACGAGGAAACCTGCCAGATCTGCAAGGACCGCCGGTCGAATCGCCAACGTGCCTGGCACCAGGATCGCCACGGCCGGACCATCTGGCTGGATGAAGTAGCAGACACAAACAGCCGGCTCGCCCTGGTCACCGTCAGGTTCGACCTATCTCGCTGGTTCAGCGGGGAGTGGCTGACAACGCTGCTCTCCCAAACGTTCGATGACTGGCTGTCATCCGACCGCACGCAAAATGTCGTGAACAATCAGCAGCAGCGCTTGAAGCTTGAAAAGATCACGTCTCCGGTAGCCCCAACCGCCGAGGTTGCCGCAGCCATTCTCGGCGCCGTGGGAACTGACCAGGTCACCCAGGACCGGGGGTTCAAGGCGCCTGTGCTCAGCACGTTTTTTGAAGACGTCCAAGCTTCGCAGGACTCGAGTGCGTCCGACTATATTGTTCCATTCTTGAAAGGCCTTCGGGGCCGGATCAATGACGATCCTGGTTACCGCCTGACCCCGGAGGATCTCGCGATGGCGGTCTTTACCCAGAACGCCTCTCCAGCCAGGCTGGCTCGCATCTGGGAGGAGACAGAGGCGTTTCTCGATGCGTGGCTCGCGGGGATCGCGGCCGCGACGTTCGCTACTCGCCCCCAACGTCTGGGCTTCACGACTGGCGCCGTCATACCCAGGGTGTGGGCAGGGCAGACCTACCGCATCGCTGTCCCGGGCTTGACGCCTGGGCCGCTCGTGGTTCTTTGTCTCAACGAGAGCCGACAGGACTTTCTAACCGTGGACTCGCTGGAGAAGTTCCGGTTTGAGCAGGGCGATCGTCGCCTTCGGGGAGTGAACGCAGTCCAAAACGCCCTCAAAGAGGGCGGGATCGAGTCCTGGTTCGATGAGGCGACAGGAAAGCCGCTGCGCGGCCCTGGGAGCCCGACAGCGGTGCATGCTGACCGCTTTCAGACAGAGCCGTATCTGCCGTTCATCGTCCTGGCCCGCTCGCCAGTGTTCTGCCAGCTCCTTCTTCCCGCCAACCGCACCGCAGCGGTGCTCCGGCAGCTCCTCGCGCTGACGGAGGAGCGGTTTGACAAGGTGCAGGGCAAATTGCCGCTCCACGTCGGCGTGCTGGTCGCGAAGCGGAAGTTCCCCCTCTATGCGCTGATCGAAGCCGGGCAACAAGCATTGGAGGATCCTTCCTTTCGCGAGGGTATGTCTCAGCTCCCCTGGTGGGATACGACAGGCCATGCCGATGATCCCTTCTACGGGCACTACCCAACCGCCGCACCGAATGGTGGGGCCCATAGGCTTACCGATCTTGCGCCGGTTGACCACGCCCGGCCGTTTTGGCTGACACCGGGCTACTTCGACTTCGATTTCCTGGGCTCGACCGCCGACCGCCACCGGCTGACCTACGAACTCGCCGCGGACAACCGACCCAGCCGTCCGTCGATCGCGTACGGCCATCTCCGGCCACGCCCGTTCCCATTGCACCGGCTCCGTGCGGTGTTCGATATCTGGAACCTCCTTACCGCTCGTCTTACCATGACACAGTTGCACCATCTGGAAGAAGCAATGGCGACGAAGCTTGTGGAGTGGGGCGAGATCGGAAACGAGGCGGGGCCGGTCTTCGAGTACTTCGCCAAGGCACTCCTGTGCCGCTCCTTCGGAGAGCGATGGACGGAACTCGAACCCGAACAGAGAGACCTCCTGGAGCGATCGGCCCGAGACGGGCTCTTGCTCGAGACTCTGGAACTCTTCCGACATGTTCTGAAGGAGGGTTCGTCCGATGAATGAACCAACCAGGTACCTGGCGCTGTGTCTCGATCCAGTCCACGTAGGGACCGGTGGCTATCGCCTCGGCCGGGTGGATATGAGCATCGTCCGCGATCCGGCGACCGGGATCCCAAAGATCCCTGGGACATCGCTGGCTGGGGCCGTCCGAGCTTATGCGGAGCTGGCCAAAGCGGAGGACAACAGCCTTCCAGACATCAACGAGGTCTTCGGAACCGCTGAGGGAGACCAGGGGAAGCAAGGAATGCTCCGCTTCTACGACGCGGAGATCGTCCTGTTCCCGGTCAGCTCGCACCTGGGCACAGTCTGGGTAACCACGGCTGAGCGGCTGACGGAGTGGCTCGATGATGCTTCCTCCGGGGGCGAGAAACTGTCCATTCCGAACGGATTACAGGACGAGAACAAGGTGTTTGCCTTGAGGGGACTGGATGCCGTCAAGCCTGTGCATCTCGGATGGCTCCTGCTTGAAGCCGAGGGCGTCAAGGGGGCGAGTACCACTATCCGCCTGCCAACCGCCATGACGTTCGCCAAGAGGCTGGTTCTCGTCTCCGACAAGCTGTTCTACCACCTCGTGAACGATCATCTGGAAGTGAGAACATCGGTCGGCATCGACGACGTGACTGGTGCTGCTAAGGACCGCGCTCTGTTCACGTACGAGGCAATCCCCCGGGGTACCGTGATCGGGTTCGAAGTGGCGATTGACTCCCGCCGCGGTGGCAATACACCCGAAGAGCACACACTTCAACTCTTACGGAAGGCCTTCGCCACGTTGAAGCTCCTGGGCGTCGGAGGCATGGGTACGCGCGGGTTTGGGCGTATCGAGGTCTTGAACGATGCGCAGGAAGCGCGCGCGGCGAGAGACGCTGCCGGAGGGCACTGATGCTGAACCTCGACTTTCTCTGCATGAAGACCGCCCAGGAGATGATGGCCTGCCAGGGCAAAGCGGGCGACAAGGAAAACGTGGCCACTGCTGGGCTGGGGGTTCTCCTGGAGAACGGACCCTATGGGCTGGTGCTCTTCTTAGAGAGCCACTCCAAGACGGACATTGCCGGCCGCTACAAGGAGCAACTCATCGCTCTCTGCCGAGAGGAGCTCGTCGCGTCCTACCTTTCTGGGGGTGTTCCGACGAGCGGTAACTTCCAGGCCGTCACGAAGTGGCTTCGTGGCCTCGCCGAGGACCTGGACCGTTACCTGTTCACAAAACGCCTGTGGCAGCAGACTTTGACCTACGCCCGTTACCACGCGAAGGCGCTGGAGAAAGGCAGTGAAGCGGGCCCGGGCGGGGCGCGAGAGGAGGGGGAATGACCTGGCGGCGCGTTCGTCTGTGCTTCGAGCTGCTCAGCCCCCTGCACATCGGGTTCTTGCCGAACCAGCCAGGAACGGTTGTAGCCCGAACGCGCTGCTACGTCCCGGGTAAGAACCTGTGGGGTGCGGTCACGGCAAGCATTACGCCGCGGCTGCATCCCAATCCGACTGCGGGCAATTATCGCGACGTTGGCGAAGTGATTCGTGAACAAGTCGTCTTCTCCTATTTCTACCTATCCGATGGGGCACAACTCTTCACCCCGGACTACACAGAAAATGGCCTGGTGTGGGGAAACCTGCCTGACCGAGCCTTTCGCGCACGTTTCATCGGATCCCGTGTTTCGACCGCCATTGGAGAAACTGGCGGAGCTGAAGACGCAAGCCTCCACGAGATCGAGTTCGTCCGGCATCGCCTCGGCTCTCCTGGACAATCAAGCCAGAAGGTCCTGCTCATGGGTGTGGTCTGGATCCGCCAGGACGCCGGTGTCGCTCATCAGGCGCTTCGTTTGGAAGATGTCTTGAGTGAAGCGGACATTGTGCTTGGCGGCGAGCGCAACTACGGTTTTGGGCGGGTGCGAAGGGTTCCTCCGCAAGAGGTGTTCACAGTTGGCGTGAGCGATTGGTGGCCCGAGAACCCGGCCGCAGCAATACCCGTGGACGGGGAGCGTCCACTCTTGGGCCACGCTCCCTACCGGCAGGATCGACTGTTCAGGGGAGAGATTGAGATCGTTGCCGGCCGAGAGTACCGGCGCAAGGGCGTGGGTGCTGAGTTTCAGGGCCCCGGGATCGAGATTACAAACGCAGGCTATTGCTTCGTGCCCGGCACTTGCCTGGGTGGTGAAACGATGGCGTACCTGGACCCCTGGGGCCGCCTCAACTGGGCGTAGGCTCCCTAACGCGATTCGCTTGACGAAGAAGCTGCTTCGGGCTTTCGCCGAATCGGCTACCCTCTTGCCCGGAATGAACGGGGACACATCGGCCGTCTTGCAACTAGTCCCAACGACTATCGAGTTCGGCTGAGCCACGTCGTGCTTCCAGAAGGAATCTGGACCGACTCGCTCCGTTCGCTGACGTTTCCTGTGCTTGAGACTCGCGGGCTCAGCTTCATCCTTTGCCCGGAGGAAGGGGGGTTCTGGCCGCTTCTACAGGCGCCGCCCTGGTACGATGCAGTGGCACCAGCTCAGGCATCGATCGCCTGAGCGTGTCGGGGTGGGGCAGGTCCTCCCGTGGGCGCAGGTGCGGCGGCAGGTGGCTCACGTCCAGCTCGACCGCCAGGTCGCCCAGGGCACTCCGAATGTGCTGCACTTGCTCGAGCAGCGCCTCCTCGGCCTGGCCCACCACGGCCTCTCGCGCCAGCGCCTCGCTGAGGGCGGCGACGATCAACTGGTTCAACGACGCCCCTGTGCGCTCGGAGGCCGCGCGCAGACGGCGGTGCAGCTCCTCAGGCAGCCGCAGGGTGACTCTCGCCATGCCGGGCTCCTGGCTTCGCATACGACACCATGGTGTCGGTACTCTACCACAAGATTCGGTGGGTAGTTTACGGTCTTTTGCTGGAATTTCCTGGGGGCCGGTAGACAGGCATCCGCCCCTCCCATAAGCTGAGCGGGCTCGAAACCAATCAGCGGAGGGAGGAGCGGACGTGAGCACGAGGGTAGCGGGTCGGGGCAAGCGGCGCAAGCGGGCGCAGGTGAGTGCCGCGCAGCGACGGCGGCGGCAGCGGCAGGTGCGGGCAGCACTGCG
>JACQUR010000126.1 GCA_016210245.1 Chloroflexota bacterium | reverse complement strand
TGTGCGTGACCGGGTGCTGCGAACGGGTTTTCACGGATTTACACCAGAACGCCTATCTCATAGGCACGCGCCACGAATTACAAGATAGAGGTCCATGAGGTTTGTATTGGTCGGACCGGAACGGATCAGGTCGCCGCTCGACTCGAGAAACGCGTAGGCGTCGTTGTCGTCGAGTGCTGCCCGGGCGCTGGCTCCGGCGCCGGCGCCCCGGTCCACCGTTTCCGCATCCACGACCGCCCCAGCGGCATCGGTCGGACCATCGGTGCCATCGGTGCCAGCCGCCAGCACCACCAGCTCGTCGTCCCCGCCGAGCTCGAGCGCCGCCGCCAGCGCCAGCTCCTGGCACCGCCCGCCCCGTCCGCGCCCCCGCACGGTCACCGTCGTCTCGCCGCCGGCCACCAGGCAGGCCGGGCGGGGCAGCGGCCGGTTGGCCGTCGCCAGCTCGCGCGCCAGGGCAGCGAAGACCTTGCCCACCTCTCGCGCCTCCCCCTCCACGTAGGTCGAGAGCAGCAGCGCGCGCAGCCCGCGCCGCTCGGCCTCGGCCACCGCGGCCAGGGCGGCCTGCTCGTTGCTGGCCACCACCAGGTTCTGCACCCGCTCGAAGAGGGGATCGCCCGGCTTGGGCGTCTCGGGCAGCCTGCCCTCCACCCCCAACCGCAAGCGCCGCGCCACCCGTTCTGGGATCGCCGGTGGAGGTTGCCGCCCTGAAGGGCGGGCCTGGGTCGGCGGGAGCTGCCGCCCTGCAGGGCGAGCCTGGGCCGGCGGGGGCACCTGGACAGGATCTGCAGGCCAGAGGCCGTAGCGTTCGAGCACCGCAGCGGCATCGGCGTAGGTGGTGGGGTCGGGCACGGTCGGGCCGGAGGCGATGGTGTCCAGCGGATTGCCTACGACATCGGACAGGACCAGGCTGACCACCTGGGCTGGCTGGGCCAGGCGGGCCAGTCCGCCGCCCTTGGCCGCGTCCAGGTGCTTGCGCACGGTGTTGATCTCGTCGATGCTGGCGCCGCTGCGCAGGAGCGCCTGGGTGAGCTGCTGGAGGTCGTCCAGAGCGAGGTCGTCCTGGGGCAGGGGCAGCAGGGCCGAGCCGCCGCCGGAGAGCAGGCAGAGGACCAGGTCGCGCTCGGTCGCGCCTCGCAGCAGCTCCACCAGGCGCCGTGTGCCCTCCAGTCCGGCCGCGTCCGGCACGGGGTGGCCGGCCTCCACCAAGGCGACGCGGCGAGTGGGTGCGGTGTAGCCCCGCTTCACCACCACCACCCCGTCCGCCACCCGGTCGCCCAGCAGCGCCTCGACCGCCGCGGCCATGGCGCCGCCGGCCTTGCCCGCCCCGACCACCAGCACCCGCTCGAAGCGCCGCAGGTCGTACGCCCGCTCGCCCACCTGGAGGCAGTGGTCATGGAGGGCCAGGTGGCGCCGGATGGCGGCGCCGGGCTCGACGGCCTGGAGGGCGGCGGCGAGGACAGCCAGGGCGAGTTCGCGCTGGGCGCGAACGGCTTGTGGTGGCTGCCGGGGAGGGTTGGGGGCCATAGACGCCTCTCTCCATGCTTCTAGAATGACCGTAACACAGGCGGGGCGTGGGCGCTAGAGTGGAGCGGACCTAACCCCCCCGGCCCCTTTCCCTGCGAGGGAAGGGGGAGCGCTGGCCGGGGAGAAGGCAGAAGGCAGCAGGCAGGTGGTGTTGGGTTCGTTCGCGGGACCGGTCCGCAAAGCGTCCGACGCACGCCGCCTTGACGGCTTATCCCAAGATGGGGATACTTGCTGATGGCAACAGCGAAGCCGCTGGAATGGGTCGGCTCCAGTCTCGCTGATCTGAGGGAATTCCCGCCCGCAGTCAGGACGAAGATGGGCTACGCCCTCTGGGTCACCCAGCGCGGCGGGAAACACCCCGATGCCAAACCACTCCGAGGTTTTGGTGGCGCCGGGGTGCTGGAGATTGTCGAGGACTTCGCGGCAGATACCTATCGTGCCGTGTACACGGTGAAATTCGCCAACGTCGTCTACGTGCTCCATGCCTTTCAGAAGAAGTCCCGACGCGGGCGACAGACGGCGCGGAGCGACATCGAGCTTATCAAGGCCCGACTCCAGTGGGCCCAGCAGCTCTACGCCGAACGGGAGGGAAGGACGCGATGAGTGACCGCCCGAATGCGCCAGTCAGCACGCCAAGCAGCGGGAACGTCTTCGCCGATCTGGACATCCCCGAACCTGAGGAGCTCGATCTCAAGGCGGAGCTGGTCTATCGGATCAGCACGATCATTGCTGAGCGCGAGTTGACCCAGGTGCAGGCGGCCGAAACCCTCGGCATCAGCCATCCAAAGGTATCCGCGTTGCTGCGCGGCCGTCTCGATGGCTTCTCGGTCGAGCGTCTCCTGCGCTTCCTGACGGCCCTTGGGTGCGATGTCGAGATCGCGGTCAAGCCGAAGGCAGCAGCGCGCGGGCGGATGAAGGTCGCCTGACCACCTCGCATGCCCCGCGTGGCCACGGGATCGCGTCCCGTGAGCACTCCGCAGCCTCGCCGCGCGATTGACGCGGACCTCGCACGCGCATAGGTTGACACACAGTGAGCAGGCAGAGGACCAGGTCGCGCTCGGTCACGCCGCGGAGCAGCTCGACCAGGCGCCGCGAGCCCTCCAGGCCGGCCGCGTCCGGCACAGGGTGCCCGGCCTCCACCAGGCCGACGCGGCGGGTCGGGGCGGTGTAGCCCCGCTTCACCGCAGCGCGCCAGTCTGGCGGAGGAAGGTTCGGTGGGCAGGGGGTGTCGCCATCTCAGCCGGTCCACCATGCGTGCGCTGATAGAGGCGTTCAGCCCGGCGGAGGAACCCAGGTGCAGCGCTTGTTGACGCGGTCGATGGTGTGATAGGATGCCAGGAGAGCAGCAGGAGGTGCAGCATGCAGGGCCGGACCACTGAGCGGATCAGCGTCACCCCACCCGCCGCGCTGCGCCAGGGTATTCGCGCCCACGCGGCCGAGCTCGGGCTGAGCCCGGATACTCCCCTGGCGCGCGCCATCATCGAGTTGGCCGAGGAAGGCTATCAGGCACGCCTCCGGCGCGCGGCCGAGCAGGCAATGGAGCGGGTCTATGCCGCTTGGGCGGACGACTCCGAGCGCGCGGAGGCCAACGCCGCGGCGCGGGCGCACGCCGACGAAGCGGGGCTGTTCTGAGCCGTGCCGATCCAGCGAGGGCTGGCCTACGCCGCCCCCCGCAGCCAGGTCGACACGGTCGCCGGGTTGGTGCTGACCAACGACGTCTGGAACCGGAAGATGGGTGTGTACGGGGTGGTGCGGCTGATTGAGCCGTCCTTCCCGGACAGACTGGTGGCGCCGGTGCTCGATCTCGGCCTCGGGCGCCCACTCCAGGCGCTCCCCGGCCAACTGGTCCTCCGGGGGGCCGAGGACCTGGGCGAGGCGCTCGCCGCTCTGGATGCCGCGGTCCTCGCGCGGGTCGAGGACGGCCTCGCCGTGGCCCTGGGGTTCCCGTACCTGTTCCGCGACCCGCCGGCCGCGCCGCCCACCCCGGCAGGCCCGATGGATTACCCCGAGTGGGGCGGACTGTATTACGCCACCAGCCTCCGCGTCGGAAATGAGGCGAAGCGGTACGTGGTCGTCTCGATCAACTCCCAGAATGCGGCCAAGCAGGCGGTCCTGGTCGTCCGCACCACCGCGCAGACCAAGCACCCGACGCACGGAATCGCTTTCCCCCGGATCGAGGATGGCACCAAGCACGCCTGCTGCGGCGACTTGACCTCGATCATGGCCCGGACGCTCCCGCTCCAACGGCCGTTTGTCCCACAGCGCCTGTCCCTGGCGGACATGCGCGCCATCGCCAACGGGCTGATGGAAACTCATGGCCTGGCCGGCGCCCTCGCCCGCCTCTGAGGCCCGGGTCGCGGCGCCTCTCTCCGCCTCCCCATGTGTCCTGAGCTTCCACAAGCGGGCCACCAAGGCGCGGCTGGCCGGGCAGGCGAGGGGGCTGGCGGTGCAGGATACGACCAGCCTGGACTACACCAACCACCCGGCGACCACCGACCTGGGGCCGCTGGAGAGCCCCCGGCGGCTCGGACATCCCTCTTCCGTTGACCTGTCAAGCCCCACACGGCCCGCTCTGACAGGCCAATCGGCACGCCATCGTCTGGCCCGTGCGATAATACCGGCTGAGCGAGGTGAAGACCATGGCCAACGAACGACCGGCCCATCAAGAGCGCATCATCTGTGACCCCAGGATCATGGTGGGCAAGCCGGTGATTCGGGGAACCAGGATCCCGGTGGAACTGGCCCTGGACTTTCTGGCGCACAACCCCGATCTGGATGAGTTCTTTGCCGCCTATCCCCACCTCACCCTGGATGATGTGAAGGCCTGCCTGGCGTATGGGAAGAAGGCTGTGCAACGAGAGAGGACAAGAGAAGCATAATGAAAGCGGAGGCTGCGCTGCCCTGGGGAGCCTCGACATCATCAGCGACCGAGCGGCGCGCCGGAAGTTGGATCTCATTGCGCACGTCACGACGCCGGAGTTCATCGCGGAAGCGCACCGACTGCTGGACGGATTGAAGTGACAGCGCGGAACAGCATCAGTGACACCCTCTCCGAAACCCACCCCCGCCTCGCCTCCATCGGCCACTCCAATCAGCCGCTGGAGCAGTTCCTCGAACTCCTGAAGGCGCACCGGATCGAGGTGCTGGTCGACGTGCGGTCACAGCCGTACTCGAAGTACGCGGCGCAGTTCAACGCGGAGGCGTTGAAGGCGGCGGTGCTGGGGGCGGGGATGAAGTACCTGTACCTGGGCAAGGAGTTGGGGGGACGGCCGAGCGGGGAGGCGTTCTACGACGCGGAGGGATACGTGCTCTATGGGCAGGTGGCGGAGTCGGCGCTGTTCCTGGAGGGGATGCGCCGGCTGGAGCAGGGGGCGCGGCAGTACCGCGTGGCGCTCATGTGCAGCGAGGAGGACCCGGCCGGGTGCCACCGCCGCTTGCTGATCGGGCGGGTGCTGGCAAAGCGGGGGATGGCGCTCGACCACATTCGGGGCGATGGGCGGGTGCAGACGGAGGCGGAGCTGGTGCGCGAGGAGGAGGAGGAGCGCCGCCCCCACAGCGGGCAGTTGACATTCCTGGAAGACGCGCCGGAGGCGAAGGCGTGGAAGTCTATACGATCGGTTTTACCAAGAGGACGGCGGCCCAGTTCTTCGGAGCGCTGAGGCGGGCGGGGGTGAAGCGCTTGCTCGACGTGCGCCTGAACAACTCGTCGCAGCTCGCGGGCTTCAGCAAGCGGGACGACCTGGCCTTCTTCCTCAGGGAGCTCTGCGGGGCGGAGTACCGGCACGAGCCGCTGCTGGCGCCGACCCAGGAGATGTTGGACGCCTACAAGAAGAAGAAAGGGAGCTGGCAGGCGTACGAGCAGCGCTTCCTGGCACTGATGGCCGAGCGCCAGGTGGAGGAGCGGATCGACCGCGCGTTGTTCGAATGGCCGACCGTGCTGCTGTGCAGCGAGGCCACGGCGGAGCGTTGCCACCGGCGACTGGTGGTGGAATACTTACGTCAGAAGTGGGGTGACCTGGCGGTTACGCACCTGTAGGAGGACGTTCACCACGGAGACACGGAGACACGGAGACACGGAGATTTGATTGCAGATTTGAGATTGCAGAGTGCAGAGTTTCAACTCTGCACTCTGCAATCTCAAATCTGCAATCAAATCTCCAGGGTCAACGTCTGGAGGGAGGCGCTGCATGCCTGTGGTCGAGCTCGTGTGTCTGGCCAACTCCAGAAAGTATGGGGGGCGGTGCGTTGCGGGGCTGAGGACGGATGGCGGGGGGTGGGTGCGGCCGGTGGCGCGGGGCGAGCAGGGGACGCTGTTCCCGCAGCACTATACGCTGAACGACGGGACCGCGGCGCGGCTGCTGGACGTGCTGCGGGTCGAGCTGGTGGAGCCGAGGCCGGAGCCGCACCATCCGGAGAACTGGCTGATGGGGCGCAGGCGGTGGGAGCTGGTGGCGCGCCCGGGCGGGGCTCACCTGGCGCCCTTGCTGCGCGCGCACCTGGCGCGCGGGCCGGAGCTGCTGGGCAGCAAGTTCGACCGCGCGCCCTTCGAGTCGTTCTCGACCACGCCCGCGGAGGCGTCCCTGGCGCTGGTGGCGCCGGATGACCTGGCGTGGTCGATCCGGGCCAGCCTGTCCGGCCGGTGGCAGGCGCGAGCCACGTTCACTCTGGCCGGCCAGCGGTACAGCCTGGCGATCACCGACCCGGCCTGGGAGCAGCGCCTGTGCCAGCTCCCGGCCGGCCTGCACCCTCTGGAGGCGGCCGGGCTGGAGGCAGGGCAGCGAGTGCTGCTGACGATCAGCCTGGGCGAGCCGTACGAGGACCGCTGCTGCTACAAGCTGGTGGCCTCGGTGCTTGTGCCGCCGCCTACGTGGAGGGAGTGACAGTTTTTCATCTCCCCATATGCCCCGCGCCGGGGATGGGCCGGGGGAGAGGTCCCTCCGGTTGGCACCCCGGAACTCCCCATTCTATACTCCCCCCGTGACCACCCCTCACCCGCTGCCACTACCCGAGCGAGCGCTGGAGATCTACCGCCGTCTCATCGCCTGCTCTGGCAAGCCTTCACCCAACCGCCAGCACGCCGATCCGCTGGCCGAGCTGGTGCAGACGATCCTTTCTCAGAACACCTCGGACCTGAACTCGGAGCGGGCCTTCGCCAGTCTGATGGCCAGGTTTGAGAGCTTCGAGCGAGTCGCCGCCGCGCCGGTGGAGGCGATCGCGGACGCCATTCGCCTGGGCGGGCTGGCCCGGGTGAAGGCGCCGCGGATCAAGCAGGTACTGGAGCACATCCAGGCCGAGCGGGGGTGCATCGACCTCGAGTTTCTGCGCGCGATGGATACCGCGGCTGCGCGGGACTTCCTGACCTCGCTGCCAGGTGTGGGACCCAAGACCGCGGCCTGCGTGCTGCTGTTCGCGCTCGGCAAGCCCGCTATTCCGGTGGACACCCACGTCCACCGCGTGTCCCAGCGTCTGGGGCTCATCGGCCCGCGGGTCCCGGCCGAGCAGGCGGAGGCGCTGCTGGAACAGCTCGTCCCGCCCGAAACCTACTACGCCTTCCACATGAGCCTGATCCGCCACGGCCGCCAGCTCTGCAAAGCCCCCCGCCCGCGGTGCGACCGCTGCCCGCTCGACGACCTCTGCCCGAAGGTAGGACTGAGGACTGAGTGCAGTGGACTGAGGACTGAGCGATGAGCACTGTGAGGGGGCTGGGGCAGCCACGGGGGGCTGCACATAGGAGT
>JACQUR010000125.1 GCA_016210245.1 Chloroflexota bacterium | reverse complement strand
GGGCGGGCTCGCCAGGGGCCGGTCGGCTGCGGGGCGTGGAGCGGCTCGCCCGCGCAGACAGAATGTCTGCGCTCCCAGGGGCGGCGCTCCCAGGGGCGGCGCTCCCAGGGGCGGCCTGCACTCCGCACGGAAACGTGAACCGCACCTCATGCCAGCCCTCTCCTTGCTGCCTCTGAAAAGCGGATGCTAGAATGCCTCGCAGCCTGGGCGCAAGTCGCCCAGGTTTCGAGCATGGCGTGCGACGGTCGCTCGTCGCTCTGGCGAGCGGCCAACTCCGGATTGTTCATGGGCGACGCAGCGTAGCGGTCTGGTAGCGCGGGGGCTTGTCCCCCGCCACACGGGTGGCGGGGGACAAGCCCCCGCGCTACCACCATTGCCGACCAGCCGAGCCGGTGGACGATCCGGCCTCTCTCAGGGCTACGGATTCGCAGTGGCGGCTGCTGGCGCTCGCGCGATGGAGGCGCATCCCTCACGAGGCCTGCAGCCGCTGACAGGGACAGGGAGGGCATTATGCCCAGCAACAGGATGTCCATCAGGATTGGCGGGGAGGCGGGCCAGGGGGTGGAGTCCGGCGGCGCGGGCTTCGCCAAGGCCCTGGTACGCGGCGGCCTGTACGTCTTTGGACTACAGGACTACATGTCCCGCATTCGTGGTGGACATAACTTCTACCAGATCCGGGTGGCCGAGCAGCCCCTCTACGCGTTCGAGGACGACGTCCACCTGCTGCTCGCGTTCAACAAGGAGACGGTGGACCTGCACCTACCGTCGGTGGTGCCTGGCGGCGCGATCGTCCACGACAGCGCCACGAAGGCCGACGCGCGGGCGCTGGCCGAGCGGGAGGTCAAGGACTTCGAGCTGCCACTGGTCAAGCTGGCCGAGGAGCACGGCGGCCACAAGATCATGATGAACACCGCCGCCCTGGGCGCCACGGCGGGCGTCACCGGGTACAGCTTCGAGCGCATCGTCGACATCATCGAGCGCAACTTCAAGCGCAAGGGCTCCCAGACGGTGAAGGCCAACCTGGCCGTCGCCCGCGCGGCCTACGAGCTGGCGGGCGAGCGCTACGCCGCGGACTACGCCTGGAAGCTCTCCACCATCCCGGGCGCCCCCCAGCGCATGCTGGTGAACGGCAACCAGGCTCTCGCGCTGGGCGCCATCGCGGCCGGGTGCCAGTTCATCTCCAGCTACCCGATGACCCCGGCCAGCTCGATCACCGAGTGGCTGGCGACCCACTCGGCCCGCTTCGGGATCGTGCAGAAGCAGACCGAGGACGAGCTCTCGGCCATCCTGATGGCCATCGGCGCCAGCCACGCCGGCGTGCGGGCCATGACCGCCACTTCCGGCGGCGGCTTCTGCCTGATGGTCGAAGCCTACGGCCTGGCGGCGATGACCGAGACGCCGCTGGTGATCGTGGAGGTCCAGCGCGGCGGCCCCTCCACCGGCCTGCCCACTCGCACTGGCCAGGAGGACCTGGAGTTTGCGCTCTCGGCCTCCCATGGCGAGTTCCCCCGCCTGGTCATCGCGCCCGGCACGGTCGAGCAGTGCTTCGAGGCCGGCTACCGGGCCTTCAACCTGGCCGATCGCTACCAGGGCCCGGTGATCGTGCTCTCCGACACGTTCCTCTCCAGCCAGGGGCGCACGCTCGACAAGAGCGCCCTGGACTTCGACCGGGTGACGATCGACCGCGGCCAGTACCTGGACTATCAGGCCCTGGACGCGCTGGCCGAACCGTACCAGCGTCACGCTGTGACCGAGAGCGGCGTCTCACCCCGCGCCGTGCCCGGCCACCCGAACGCGGTCTGGATCACCACGGGCGACGAGCACACTGAGGAGGGCGTCATCTCTTCCGAGGACGCGGTCGTCCGCCGGGCGCAGATGGAGAAGCGGATGCGCAAGCAGGCGCTAGCGGCCAGGGAGATGCGCCTGCCGTCCTGGTACGGCCCGGCCGAGGCCGAGCTGACCCTGGTTGGCTTCGGGTCGACCTGGGGCTCTATTCGGGAGGCGGTGGACACGCTCAACGCCCAGGGCTTGAGCGCCAACGGCCTCCAGTTCGTGGACATGTACCCGCTCGACGAGGACGCGCTGGCTGCGGAGTTGGACCGAGCGGGGCGACTGGTGGCGGTGGAGCAGAACTTTACCGGACAATTGGCCAACCACATCCGCCGGCTGACCGGCCGCAAGGTCGACGCGCGCGTGAATAAGTACGATGGTCGGCCCATCTCGCCGCTCGAGATCGTCTCCGCTGTTGCAAGGGAGGTGGCGGCCCGTGTCTGATATGAAGCTCTTCAACAGTCCCGAGCGGCCGAGCTGGTGTCCCGGGTGCGGCGACTTCGGCATCCTGGCCGCGATCAAGGGCGCGCTGGCCGGCCTGGACCTGCAACCCCACCAGGCCATGCTGGTCTCGGGCATCGGCTGCGGCTCCAAGCTGCCCCACTACATGCACGTCAACGCCTACAACTCCCTCCACGGGCGGGCGCTGCCAGTGGCCCAGGGGGTCAAGCTGGCCAACCATGCCCTCAAGGT
>JACQUR010000124.1 GCA_016210245.1 Chloroflexota bacterium | reverse complement strand
TCGGTTTGCCGGTGCTGCGGCAGTTCGCCCCCAGCCAGGGGCTGGCCCTCTTCGATAGCTTCTTCCGGGTGGGATCCCTGGTGTTCGGCGGCGGCCACGTGGTGCTGCCGCTGCTCCAGGCGGAGGTTGTGCCGGTGGGCTGGGTGACGCAGGCGCAGTTCCTGGCCGGCTACGGCGCCGCCCAGGCGGTGCCCGGCCCGCTGTTCACCTTCTCCGCCTACCTGGGCGCTGCCATGCAGCCGGCGCCCAACGGGGTGGTGGGCGGGGCGCTGGCGCTGGTGGCGATCTTCCTGCCCTCTTTCTTCCTGGTGGTCGGCGCGCTGCCGTTCTGGGATGCGCTGCGGGCGCGGGCGAGCTTCCAGGCTGCCCTGCGGGGGATCAACGCGGCCGTGGTGGGGTTGCTGCTGGCGGCGCTGTACCACCCGGTGTGGACGAGCGCCGTCGACGCGCCGGCCGACTTCGGCCTGGCGCTGGCAGCGTTCGGGCTGCTGGCGCTGTGGAAAGTCCCGCCCTGGGTGGTGGTGGTCTTTGCCGCGGCTGGCGGGGCTGCAATCGCGGCCGTCTCGTGACGGGGGTGGTTCACGACGGGGACGAGGAGACGTTCACCACGGAGACACGGAGACACGGAGAGGTCTTTATTAAAGAAAACTCCGTGTCTCCGTGGTGAACCCTCGTCCTCGTGCTAGGATACGGTCCATGAGCCAGGAGGGAGACAAGGGTTGGGTGTGGACACGATCGATGAGCGGGAAACCAGGCTGCCGATCCCGGGGTTGATCAAGCGCAACACGCTGCTGCTGGCGCTCTCGCAGGCGTTCGCGGGAGCGGGCGGACAGTTGGCCTTTGCCCTGGGGCCCTTGATGATGGTGGCGCTGTCGGAGTCGGCGGCCCTGGCGGGTCTGTCGGTCAGCCTGTTTGGCTTCAGCCGGTTCCTGGTCGCCTACGCCGCGGGCAAGATCACCGACACGTACGGCCGCAAGCCGGGCATCCTGCTGGGGCTGGTGCTGGCCCTGATCGGGACGCTGGTGATCGGCCTGGCGATGATGGCGCGATCCCTGCCCGGGTTCATGGTGGGGCTGCTCACCTTTGGGATGGGCATCAACGCCGCGTACCAGTTGCGGGTGGCCGCGACCGACATGTATCCACCCAACCGGCGGGGTGAGGGGCTGGGCTACGTGCTGACGGGCTACGTGCTGGGGATCGTGACCGGCCCGCTGATCGTCACCGCCGCCCAGAGCTTCTCCGAGCCGCTGGGGCTGGATCCGCTGGGCCTGTCCTGGCTGTTCCTGCCGGTGGTGATCCTGCCGGGGATGGGCCTGGTCGCGCTGGTGCGGCCGGACCCGAAGGAGATCGCCTCGCACCTGGAGGAGTACTATCCCGGCTATCGACCCGAGCCGCGGCGGGCGTCGGAGAGGCAGGACGGGACGAGTGCGTGGGTGTTGCTCAAGCACTACCCCAAGCAGGTTGCCGTGGCCTCCTACTTCGCGGCCTACGGCACGATGGGCGTGGTGATGGTGATCACCTCCCTGGCGCTGGCCCACGCGGGGCACGGGCTGGCGGCGATCACGTTCTCGCTGGCGCTGCATACCACGGGGATGTTCGGCCTGTCGCTACCGCTGGGCCGGCTGGCGGACCAGTTCGGGCGGCGGGCCATCCTGCTGCCCGGGCTGGCGGTGGAGCTGGGCGGGGCGCTGCTGGTGACCCTCACCCCCGACTACGGCTCGGTGACCCTGGGAGCGTTCCTGGTGGGCCTGGGCTGGTCCGGGGTCAACGTGGCCACGACAGCCCTGATCGCCGACACCACCCAGCCCTCCGAGCGGGGCCAGGCGATCGGCCTGAACGACAGCCTGGCGAGCGCGGCCAGCGTGCTGCTGCCGCTGGCAGCCGGGCCGATCATCGAGCTGTTCGGCCTGCCCTTCACGGGAGTGCTGATGCTGGCGGTGATGCTGGCGCCCCTGCCGCTCGCCCTGGCGCTGCGCGAGCCGCGGCCGGGGAAGTACGTGTACCCGGGCGGCCCGGCGGGCGCGGCCGGGGTGTAAGGGCGAAACAGGCGCCTACTGGGGGCCAGTTCCGAACATCCACGCCCCCGACATGGAAACGATGCTCGTGTCGAGGAGGAAGCGCTCGGGTGGATTCAGCGCTGATCGGCCTCAGCAGTCGCCTGGAGCGCCTGCCTGGCGACGGCGCTCATCTCCTGGGCGTACTCGACGACAGTCTTCCGTCGCCCATCGGCGTGCAACTCTCGCTCGCGCATCCAGGCCTCATTCCGCCGCAGCTCCAGGAGCAGTTCCGCGAAGTCAAGGCCGAGGGCCTTGTCTACCAGCTCTTGCTGGACAAGGTGCTTCCGTCCCACCTCGATGACCGGAATTCCCTCCTGCTGGAATCTGCGCCGAAGGGCCCGTCGACTCACGTGGAAGAACTCGGCCAGGGCGCCCAGGTCGTAGAGCCGGCCGATCCGATCCTCCAAGTTCTGCGCAGTCTGGTCGATGGCTGACATGTTCATCACGGCAACCTCCAGCGTCTCTATAAAGCATAGCGCTTCCCGACAACTGCTGGGGCTCCTGGACTCGGCCTGCCGCTTCTTCAGTCGGCGCTACGCCCGCGTCGCCTCCGGCAGCAGGGAGGTCGTCACCTCCTGGCGTACGGGCCACTTGCCGGCCTCGACCAGGTGGAAAAACTGCTGCACTACCTGGTTGAAGGCCTGGGGTTCTTCCAGGTTGAGGGTGTGGCCGCTCTGGGACAGGATGGCCAGGCCGGCGCTGGGAATCTCCCGCTTCATGAACACGCCGGGCTCCAGGCAGGCCTCATCCTCGTCGCCGACCAGGACCAGGGTGGGCACCCGGAGCTGGTTGAGCTGCTCCTTGAGCGCGAAGATGGTGGGGCGCCTGAGCTGGACGCCCTGCATGGTCAGGGCCGAGCCGAGGGCGGAGTGGGCGGCGAACTGCGCGTGGAACTCCTGCCAGCCCTTCGGGTCCTTGCGCAGGAAGGGCTGGCGGCTCGGGCCACGGGTGTAGAAGGCGGCTAGCGCCTCCATCCCCTGGTGCAGCAGCGCCGAGACCACGTGCTGGACGTCCCGCTCGAAGCGCTCGCGCTGGGTGGTCCCGGAGCCAGTGCCCGCGGCGACGATGCTCGTGCAGCGCTCCGGGTGCTGGAGGGCGAAGCTCAGCACCGCGCTGCCGCCCATGGATAGGCCCACCAGGTGCGCCTGCTCGATCCCGAGGTGGTCGAGCAGGCCGAGCAGGTCGGCCACCAGCAGCTCCTGGGAGTAGGCCTGCGGATCGGTCGGCACGCTCGAGGGCGGGTAGCCGCGCCAGTTGAAGGTGACGTTGCGGTACAGGCGCGAGAAGTGCCGCACCTGCGGCTCCCAGCTTCGGTAGTCGCCGGCAAACTCGTGGCACCAGACCACCGGGAACCCCTCGCCGGTGATCTCGTAGAAGATGTCTACCTGGTTGATGCGAGCAACGGGCATGGCTCTCCTCGCAGTTGACAGTGGACAGTCGACTGTCAACTGTCAACTGCGCACCGTCAGCTACCGCTGGGCAGGACCTCCAGCGTGCCGACCATGCCGTTCGCCTTGTGGACGCCGTTGCCGATGGAGCAGTAGACCTCGTACGTGCCCGGCGTGTCCAGCCTGACGTCCCAGGTAGCGCTGGTGCCGGGGTCGACGCGCTCCGATGGCCACATGTCGCCGTGGCCGGCGATGGTGATGTTGTGCGGCCTCTGGCCCACGTTGCTCAGCTCGAACCGCATCGTCTGGCCAGCCACGGCGACGGAGGTCAGGGGCAGGATCGAGTATTCGTCCAGCACGACCGGCGCGCGGAGCACTGGATCTGCCGTCTCATCCACTACCGTCAGCGTCCCAGTCATGCCCTGGTCCCAGTGTCGGCCGTTGCCCACCGGGCACCAGATCTGGTAGATGCCCGGCGCGCTGAAGGTCACGTCCCACGCAGTGCTCTTGCCCGGGTCGACACGCTCGGAGGCCAACTCTTCATTGTGGCCGCCCACGGTGAGCGAGTGGGGGAACCGGCCAGTGTTCTTGAGCAGCAGGCGAACGGGTTGGTTGGCGCTCACCACGAGATCCCGACCGTTGATGCTCCATTCGGTCAGGTCGACGTGGAGCTCGGGGAGTCCTGCTACTTGCTCCGCAGGTTCCGCGGGGGCTTCCGCCGGGGCTTCCGCTGGGATTTCCGCCAGGGCGACGCTGCTTGCCAGTGCCAGGCCAACCGCTGTGAGGGCGCTGAGAACCCGTAGAGAGAGACGCATGCGGACCGTGCCTCCTGTTTTGGATAATCTCCGCTCTCCAGGTGAGGCGGGGCCGTCATGCTACTGATTTCGTAGTCGTGGGTCAAGCCCCTCGTCGATCAGTTCCTCGATGACCATCTGCGCGACTTCCTGGATGTTCCTGAGCGCCTCGTCTCTGGTGTAGCCCCAGGTGGCTGCTCCCTGCACCTCCAACTCGGGCACGTAGGCTCGCCAGACATCCTCATCGGGTTCCACCACGACGCGGAAGATATAGGACTTCATCGAGTTGCCTCCGCTCCTGCACTCCCGCGTTCACTCGCCCGACTCAGCCTCTGAACGCAGCAACTCCTGCCGCAATTGCTCGTAGCTGTCCGGGTACTGGGGCACGTAGCGCATAAACTTGGGGACGGGGTAGCGGATGCCGCCCTGGTGGGTGCCTTTCAGGCCGTCCACCACACGTTCGGCCGCGCTCCAGGGCATGGCGAAGATCATCTCGTCGTCCTCAGCCAGGCCGAAGATGCGATCGCCGGAGCAGGGCAGGATGTAGTGGGGCTGCCCGGCCAGCAGCGTGCGGATGATGATCTCGGCGCAGTCGATCCGCCCGGCCGACAGGGAGGTGAGCGCTCCGCCCTCGTGCCACAGGGCGCCCTGCACCAGGCGCATCACCTGGGCCGAGTTGCCGTACACGCAGATGACGTCCGGGGTGAAGCTGGTTCGGTTCAGAGGCGCCATCTGGATGCCCCGGTACTTGCCCCGGGGCAGGCGCGGGACAACCGTCTCGGAGCGGGCGCCGGCCTCGGGCGTGGCGGTGTACAGGCCAGCGCAGGCGTGGCCCTGCTCGGAGAAGGGCACCGGCGCCGCAAAGCCGAAGGGGATGAAGATCAGCGGGCAGTTGAGGTCCTCGGGGGTGACGGCCAGCGCCCAGCCGTAGCGGCGGGCCATGCCGATGGCCTGGCAGATGGTGACCTGGATGCCGAGGTCGCGACGGGGTCGCCGGGCCTTCGGGTCCAGATCGGCCTCCCGCTCAACCATCTGGATGGCCAGGGGAAAGGTGGCCGGGCGCACGTACTGGCCAAGCGCCTGGTCCAGCGTCTTGAGGTCGAGCATGTCCCCTCCCTGGGAGTGCAGATTTGAGATTTGAGAGTGCCGAGTGAGGACCGGTCCTCACTCGGCACTCTGCACGCTCAAATATTCACTCTATCATCCCGATTTGACAAGTTGCGCGCCAGGCGCAAGATTGC
>JACQUR010000119.1 GCA_016210245.1 Chloroflexota bacterium | reverse complement strand
TCCATGAGGGGCTCTACCAGGCGGACTTCGTGCGCGAGCAGACCGACCTGCCCCTGCTGGTGCGGGTCGACACCGGCAAGCTGCTGCGCGAGAAGGATCTGAAGCGCGGGGGACGCGAGGATGCCTTCTACGTCTACGACCAGGCTGCCGGCCAGGTGGTCGAGGCGCCGCGCAAGACCCTGGCCCTCAACGACCTGGTCCCGGCCCTGGAGGGCGAGTACGAGGTCCAGACGCTCCAGGGCCGAGTGCGGGCACGGCCGGTGTTCGAGCTGCTGCGCGCGCACCTCGACAGCCGCTTCACCCCCGAGCAGGCCAGCGCCGCCACCGGCGTGCCGGCTTCCCTGATCGAGCGCCTGGCGCGCGAGATCGCCACGGCCCAAGGCGTGGTCAACATCAGCGGGGCCAACTTTGGCAAGGTCTACCACGGCGACCTGATCGAGCGGGCCATCATCCTGGTCTTCGCCCTGTGCGGCCACATGGGCCGCGTGGGGGCGAGCTACAGCGCCTTCCCCTTCCTGACCCCCGATACGGCCGTGGGGGCGCTGGAGCGGCGCGGACACCAGATGCTCCAGATGGCGGCCGCGGCCGACCCGCGCTTCGCGGGCTGGAAAGAGGACGGCTACACCACCGAGATGATCCTGGCCGAGTACACCAAGGAGGCCCTCGCCATCGGCGCCATCGCCCAGACGTCCTTGACCCACTACTTCCACGGCGGTCTGCTGGAGCTGAGCGAGCGGCACAATAGCTGGGACCCGTACCTCAAGCGCCCCGTCCACGAGTACGTGCGCGAGGCCCTGGCCAGAGGCTGGCAGGTGGTGACCCCACCACCCGAGAAGCAACCCCTGGTCCTATTCCAGGTGGGCGGCAACGTCTTCCGCCGGGTCCGGGCGACCAACCAGGTCCTCCAGACCCTGCTCCCGAAGCTGAAGCTGGTGGTGACGGTGGACTGGCGCATGAGCAGCACGGCGCTCTACTCCGACTACGTCCTGCCCGCGTCGGGCTGGTACGAACGCACCTCCACTACCACCCTGGCCTCCACCCAGACGCCCTTCATCCACGCCATCAACAAGGCCATCGAGCCGCTCTACGAGTCGCTGAACGACTGGACTATCTTCGTCCGTCTGGCTCGCAAGCTGGGCGAGCGGGCGCGCGAGCGCGGCCTGCTGGCCTACCGCGATAGGAATGGCAAGGAGCGCCGGCTGGACCGGCTCGAGGACGCGGTCACGATGGGCGGCGTCTACGCCGAGGACGACGAGGATGGGCTGGCCCGAGACTCCTTCCTGAATTCGGGCAACGTGGAGATGGTTGCGTGGGAGGAGTTCAAAGAGCGGGGCTTCGCGGCGTACAACGGCGTGGGCACCTCCATGCGCTCCATCGGCAACGCCTGCGAGATCGAGCCGGGCGAGCCGATCGTGCCCCTCACCCGACACACCGCCCTGAAGGAGCCCTACCCCACCCTCACCCGGCGCCTCCAGTTCTACGTCGATCACGATTGGTATCTGGAGCTGGAGGAGCAGTTCCCAACCCACAAGGAGCCTCCAAAAGCCGGGGGCGACTATCCGCTCCAGGTGACCGGTGGCCATGCCCGCTGGAGCGCCCACAGCGACTGGATCGACGACGGCCTGATCCTGGCCCTGCAGCGGGGTGAGCCGGGCATGTTCGTGAGCGCCCGGGACGCGGCGGCGCGGGGCATCCAGGATGGCGAGTACGTGGAGGCGTTCAACGACGTGGGGAGCTTCCGCGTCCAGGCCATGGTCTCGCCGGCCGTGCGGCCCGGCCAGGTGATCATCTACCACGGCTGGGAGAACTACCAATTCGAGGGCTGGCGCCACTTCAAGAGCGTCATGGCCTCCCCCATGAACCCGATCGAACTGGCCGGCGGCTACGGCCACATCCGCCCCGACCCCGTGAGCTTCTCCGCCGGGCTCAGCGACCGGGACACGCGGGTGGAGGTGCGCAAGGTCTGAAACCGGGTCCGGGTGATTGCTGGCGCGTACAGCACGCTGCATCCTCGGGGCTGACGAGAGCCGGAGGTGGCGGCACGTGGCGTTCGGCGGTGGCAGTAGGTCAGGGGAGGGGGCCGGCTCCAGGGCGATGGGGGGGGCTGCCCCACGCCCGCCGCACCTCATCAAGCCAGAGGAGGTGGCCGACTGGTTAGCCGATTCGGTCAACCGTCGGGTCACGTATCACCGTACTGCTCGTCTGGCGGCGCAGGACATCCTTGAGCGCGGGGTGGATCTGTCCAAGTCACGTCTTGGGGCATACGGCCAAGGCTTCTACACCGTGACCGATCCGAGCGGCTTGCCCGGAGACGTAGACTTGCGCGTCGCTGTCCGCCTTCGCCACCCGTTGGTTGGGCACGCTGATGAGGTGGTCCGGCAGGTAGACGATGTGCTGATGCAACTCTACGGCCGGCCGGTGCGCTTGACCATGGAGGCGGCCCAGCAGGTTCGGAAAGCGTTCACGGAACAAGGCTATGCAAGGCTATGATGGTATGATCATCAGAGATGCAGGCGGCGACGGCATTGACTACATTGTGGCCTTTCAGGCTGAGGCAGTGAGGATCGTGCAGGAATGAACTGGGAGCGCTCTGAGCGGTATGACGAATGGCTAGGCTGCTTGAACTGCGCTCACTATCGGGGTAATCGCTGCGCTGCCTTCCCGGAGCGCATTCCGCTGCCCATCCTGTCGGGTGAGGTGGACCACATGGTACCTCGGCCTGGGCAGGTTGACGAGATCGTCTTTGAGCCAATGGATGTAGAGCACTTCCGTCGCACGAGAGAGCGCGTGCCAGCGAAGGCCACAGTGCATCGGGCTAGCGGTTGACGCCCGGTTAGCCTTGCTCTAGACTTCTTTCAACAGCGCGGCTGTTCTGCCGCCGACCTGGACGACACGGTCCAGGCTCGGCGGCTTTCTGTTGTCCGCGGGAGGACGCATGGCCGAGGTCAGCACCAGGCCCTGGGGCTCGATCGGCGCGGCAGCCTGGCCACGCTACCGGTACGGCAGCTTCCAGGATTCGAGGTACCGATCGCCCAGCAGCCCAAGCTGGACGCGGAAGTTGCGCAGGTGGACGTTCGTGCCGGGCACGGTACCGTCCACGTCGTACTCGGGGTGGGACTCGAAGACGGCGGCCTGGAAGCGCTGAGTCCAGCGGCCGTTGCGCTGACGGGGTCCCTCTTTGGGGAAGCCGAAGGCGTCCACGCCGCCCCGTGAGGTGAAGTGTTCCAGGAAGTGGATGGCCGTGCCATCCGGGGCGAGGTCGCCTACACACTGGCCCAGGCCCAGGCCAGGGCCCGGCGGGAAGCAGGCCTCCCCGGCCGCCGCGTGCGCCGCCAGTTCCTCTTCCGAGAGCAGGGGGTCGGCGCCGGGATCGAGCAGATCGCCCAGCAGGCGGCGCTGGAGGCGGTAGGCGGGCGGCGCCTCGGGGTGCCACTCCAGGACGGCTCGCTGGAAGTACTGGACGACCTGGCCGCCGGCCACGGGGTCGGCAATCACGGGGGTACGGGGATAGCCCAGGTTCGCGGTGTCGCCGTGGGCCTTGAGGAAGCGCAGCCACTCGCCGGAGATCGGGTGGCCGGTGGGTGCCACCCACACCTCCTGGCCGCCACCGGGCACGGCCTCGCCCTGGAGGCGGGGGATGGGCAGCGGCTGCCAGCTCTGGCCGCCATCCGGGCTCTTCCACAGCGCGGCGTCGGCGCCGTGGGTCTGGAGGTAGAGCGCCCGGTTGCGCCCCGCGTCGACCGCCAGCGGCAGGACGCTGGGGGTGGAGGCGTACCAACCCCAGGTGCCGTAGTCCCAGGTCTGGACCGCCCTCCAGGCGACCCGGGCCGGGTCCGCCTGGCGCGGGTTGGCCGCGCGCCACAGGCTGCGCGTCGCCGGGTCGGGCTGGGCCGCCCCGCCGCCCCAGCCATACGACCCGGTGTACAGGGCGCCGCCGGCCGCGTCGAAGGCCAGGCCGTCGGCCCCCTGGCCGCCGGCCGGGACGGGCGGCAGCGGGAGCTGCACCCAGTGGCCCTGGCGGTCGCCTCGCCAGAGGGAGGGCAGGTAGCGCCGATAGGTGTACGCGGCCAGCGCGTACAGCGTGCTGGGGTCGGTGGCATCCACCAGGAGCTGCCGGATCGGGCCGAGCGTCCGGGCATCGAGCTGGCCCGCCGGCGGGGCGGCAGCGTCGAAGGGCGCCCAGGTGCGGCCGCCGTCGACGCTGCGCACGAACTGGCCGGCGCCACCTAGGGTGCTGTCGTCCTGGAGGCCGCCATACAGCACGTTGGGATCGAGGAAGTCGACCGCCACGGCCCCGAACGGCTCGGGCACGGCGCCGGCCTGCACCCAGTCCGAGCCACCGCGGCTGCGGTAGAGGCTCCGCCCGATGGCCAGGTAGAGTGTGTCCTGGGTGGCGCGGTAGTCCAGGGTCAGGGAGCGCGGGGCAACGCTCGCGTCCAGGCCGCGCATCGTGTACGGCTCCCAGGCGTGCCCGCCGTCGCCGCTACGAAAGAGGAGCCAGCGCGCGCCGCCCGGCCCCTCTGCCCAGGGGCCGCTCTGCTCGACCAGCGCGTAGAGCGTGGGCGGATCGGTTGGGGTGACCACCAGCGAGAGGACTCGCGCGTTGAACTCGGGGGTCTGCAGCGCGTGGGCAGTCCCGGCGGGCGCGAGCAGCAGGAGCAGGGCGACGAGCGACAGGATCGATGGACGCACAGGCTTCCTCCGCATATTGACAGACCACCTCGGGGCCTGATAAGGAAAGGGACCGAATGAGACTCTTACACTCTGCTTTGGCCGGAAGCGTTCAGCCATCAGTAGCGCGCCGAGGACCGGACCTCTCCCCCCGCCCCTCCCCTACCAGGGGAGGGGGAGCCGGCTCCCCCTTCCCTCGCAGGGAAGGGGGCCGGGGGGTTAGGTCCGGAGCTCTCCCCTACCAGGGGTGGGGAGCCGACTCCGCCTTCCCTCGCTGGGAAGGGGGCCGGGGGGTTAGGTCCGGCTCCCCTGACCACAACGAACGCTTCCGCGCCTGGTAACGGACGCACAGTGGAGGATGACGATGGCCCTGGCTGAGATCCAAGCCTACCTGGAGTCCCAACGGCAGGCGGTGCTGGAGCGCTGCACCGCCTGTGGCAAGTGCGTGCAGGTGTGCCCGATGCTGCCCCACCTGGAGATCAGGGACCTGCCGGCCGAGTCGATCGCGCACGGCATACTGGCGCTGCTGCACGGGGAGTACGAGCGGGCTGGGGCGACCTTCGCCGAGGCCTGCGCCGGGAGCGCCTACTGCAGCCAGGTCTGCCCG
This sequence comes from Chloroflexota bacterium, assembly GCA_016210245.1. Lineage (GTDB taxonomy): Bacteria > Chloroflexota > UBA6077 > UBA6077 > JACQUR01 > JACQUR01. The sequence continues at coordinate 7,230 of JACQUR010000119.1, read as the reverse complement.
GCGCACCTGGACCCCTACGATCTTACCCGCCTGGCCAAGCTGGCTGCCAGCACGCTGCGGGCGGCGAAGGCTCCGCCCGCGCCCAGGCTGAACCTGTTCCAGATGATCGAGCTGGCGCGCTGCCTGCAGATGCCGAAGGACGAGACGCGCTGGTTCACCGGGCGGCCGCCCGAGGGCCTGAAGGCAGAGGTGGTGTTCTACCTGGGGTGCAATATCCTGCGCACCCCCCACATCGTGCTGAACCTGGTCGACGTGCTGGAGCGCCTGGGCGTCGACTTCCAGACCCTCGGCAGCGGCGGGAACTGCTGCGGCATTCTGCAGTTCCGAGAGGGCAAGCTGGCGGGCGCGGACGCGATCACCAGCAACACCTTCCAGCACTTCGCCATGCTCTCCCCCAGGCAGGTGATCGTCTGGTGTCCCACCTGCGAGCTGCACTTCAACGACTTCGGGGCAACCTATCTCGAACGGCCTTGCCGGATCCTGCACTACACCCGCTTCCTGGTGGAGCGCCTGGACCAGGTGCAGGCCCGCATCGTCCAGCCCATCCGTGCGCGCGTCGCGCTGGAGGAGCACGCGCCGCTCGGTGCCGAGGACAGCGTCATGGACGACGCCAGGACCGTGCTGCGGGCCATCCCCGGGCTCGAGCTGGTCGAGGTACCCCAGCACCGCTACGGCTACCAGTGCGCGGCCGTCCGGAACCGGACCGCGCTCAGCGCGGGGTTGCGCACCATCTGCCAGTCCGCCGCCTCGGCTGGGGTGGACTACCTGGTCTCGCTCTACCACTCGTGCCACCGTGAGCTGGTGCGGGCGGAGGAGGAGTATCCTTTCAAGGTCGTCAACTTCAGCTCGCTCCTGGCCCAGGCCTTTGGCATGGAGCGCGAGGACACGTACCGGCGCTTGAAGCTGCTGCCCAGCGCCGAGGCAGTCCTGCAGGAGGTCCTGGCCACCGTGGGCCAGAACGGCCACAGCCTGGAGGAGCTGCAGCGGGCGATCAAGTGGGAGTTCGGCCGGTGATCAGCCGCCAGTGGCCAGTGGTCAGTGGTCAGTGGTCAGTGACCAGTGGCCACTGGCCACTGACCAGGACAAGAGGAGGCGAAGAGTGCGCATTGCACGCTATGTGACCGCTGAGGGACCGCGGTATGGACTGATCGAGGGGGACAGCATCGCCGAGCTGGCAGGTTTTCCTGCCCTGGCGCCGGAGCGGACCGGCCAGAGGCGACGGCTGTCGGAGGTTCGGCTGCTGGCGCCGTGCGAGCCGTCGAAGGTGATTCTGCTCGGCCAGAACTACGCCGCCCACGCGCTGGAGCGGGGCAAGACCGTTCCCAAAGAACCCCGCTTCTTCATCAAGTCGGCCACCTCGGTGGTCGGCCCGGGCGAGACGATCCGCGTGCCCTATCCCGAGCACCGGGTGGATCCCGAGGCGGAGCTGGCGGTGGCCATCGGGCGGGAGGTGCGCCGAGCCTCGGCCAGCGAGGCGGTGGCGGCGATCCTCGGCTACACCTGCGGGAACGACGTGTCCGACCGGGTGTTCCAGGAGCACGACGGACACCCCACCCGGGGCAAGTCGTTCGATACCTTCACCCCGCTCGGGCCGTGGATCGTGACCGACCTGGACCCGTCGGACCTGGCCATCGAGCTGCGGGTCAACGGCGAGCTCCGGCAATCGAGTCGCACGAGCCAGATGCTCTTCTCGGCCCCCCAGATCGTCGCCTTCGTCTCCGGCTTCCTGACGCTGTTGCCGGGCGACGTCATCCTCAGCGGCACGCCGGCCGGCGTGGCGCCCATGCAGCCGGGCGACGTGGCGGAGGTGTCCATCGAGGGCATCGGCACGCTGCGCAACCCGGTCGACCGCGGCGCCCGCTCGGTCCCCTGCACCGTCTGCTCCCACCACGCGTAGCCTCGCTCCGCACGCAGAGAGCTGGAGAGGCGGAGAGACACGGTGATGCCGTGTCTCTCCGCCTCTCCAGCTCTCTGAAAGGGGAAAGGGTCTTGACGCTACCCCCGGGCGGGGGTATGATGCCTGTGGATAGAACATCTGTTCTACAGGTGATGGTGATGGCAGCTCCCAGGCGGCGCGCCGGACGACGGCGCGACCTCTCCTTCTATCTGACCGAACAGGAACAGGCCCAGGTGGCTCAGGCCGCTGAGCTGGAGGGCATCGATGCCGAGATCGCCCTGTTGCGGGTGCTGATCAAGAAGGTCAAGGACACCAACGATCCGAAGGAGGTCCGGCTCCAGATCGAGGCGCTGTGCAAGGCGCTGCGCCTCCAGCACCTGCTGAGCGATCGTTCCGCCGACAGCCTGTCTCAGTCGCTGGCCCGCGTGCTGGACGAGGTCGGCGCCCAACTGGAGGCGGAACCATGACCTCCGACCCGCTTGCTCAGGCGGTGCGGCGCTGGCGCAAGCCAGCGCCGCAGGCGAGCCACGAGTTGCACGAACTGGCCCAGCGGCTGGACGACAAGGGCTGCGCCTACGGGCGGGTGACCTCCGCCCGGCTGGACGACCTGGTGCGCGCCTCCGAGCGTCTGGAGGCCAAGCTCAACGCCGTCCTGCTGGCGGTCACCAGCACGTTCATCAGCACCCTCATCGGGCTGGTGATCTTCTACCTGCGCCAGTGAGCTGAGTGCTAAGTGCTGAGTGCTGAGTGCTGAGTGAGGGACCTGCACTCAGCACTCAGCACTCGGCACTCAGCACTTATGAGGTGACTCCGGATGTTCGCAGTTCTTGCACCGCCGGCCGCGCCCGAGGCAACTCCCGTTGACCAACTGGCGCTGGCCTACCAGGCGGGCCAGCGCCAGCGCCTGGGCGAGCTGTACCACGCCCTGGAGCCGCTGATCGCTAACATCCTGCGCCGCGTGGGCGCGCAGCGCCTGCCTGGCGCCCTGGAGGCGCAGGACCTGGCCCAGCAGAGCTGGGTGATCCTGGCCGAGCTGGCCCAGCGCTGGCAGCCGGAGCTGGGCGCCTTCGGCGCCTATGTGGTCAGCTCGCTGCCCTGGGCGCTGGAGCGCTACATCGTCAAGCACTCGCCCGCGCGCCGCGCGGCCCACGTCCAGGTGATCAGCATCGAGAGCGAGGAGGCGCTGCGCCTGATGAACGAGCGGGCGGGCGATGATGGTCGCGCCTGGGACGACCGCCTGGCCTGCCAGGAGCTGCTGGCGCGCCTGCCGCTCCTGGAGCGGGACGTGCTCACCCAGCACGTGGTCGAGCGCCGCTCGTTCAGCATCCTGGCCCCAGCGCTGGGCCTCCATCCCAGCAAGGCCAAGCGCCTCTTCGCCGTAGCTCGGGCCACGCTGCAAGACAAGCCGCCCGGCGTGGCGGCCAGCGAGCTCGGCCCGGAGCTCGGGGCCCTGGTGCGGACCCTGCACCAGGGCGCCGCGGCCGACGGGCTGCTGCCCGGCCGGGTCTGGGTGTGTACCCACACCGGCCTCTCCCAGGCCCACTACGCCCAGCTCGTGCAGTGCCTGGTCGCCGCCGGCGCCATCCGCGGCCGCACCGCCCGCCGCCCTGGCTGGCTGGTGGAGCGGGACGCCGAGGCAACGCTGAGAAGGGTGAAGGGTGAAGGGTGAAGGGTGAAGGGTGAAGTTTCACCCTTCACCCTTCACCCTTCACCCTTCACTCCTCACCCTTCACCCTTGGCCCGCTCCAGGATCCGCCACAGCTCATCCCGCTCCACCGGCCCTACCGCCTGGCGGCCGGAGGGGGTGATAAGCCAGCGCTCGCGCTCCGTGACTCGTCCGATCAGCCGGGCCTCGAGGCCGCGCGCTTGCAGCCCCTGCACCATCGCCGGGCCGTCGGGGCAGGCGATCAGCAGCGCGCCGCTGGAGACCAGGCGCAGCGGGTCAGCACCGAAGACGGCGCACACCTGGCGGGTCAGTGGCAGCACGGGGATCTCCTGCTCCCAGACCTCGAACCCCACCCCGGAGGCCTCCGCCAGCTCGAACAGCGCGCCCAGCACGCCGCCCTCGGTGGGATCGTGCATCGCGCTGGCGCCCAGCTCCGCCCCCGCCACCCCCTCCTGGACCACGCTCAGCAGGCCGCGCAGTCCCTGAGCCTCCGCGATCGCGCCCGGCGGCAGGTGGCGGCGGAGTACGGGGGCCAGGTCGGTAGCCAGGATGGCTGTGCCCTCCAGCCCGGCGGCCCTGGTCAGCACCAGCGCGTGGCCCGGGCGCGCCCCGCTGGAGGTCACCAGCCGGTCGCGCCGCACCCGGCCGAGGGCGGTCATGGAGATCAGGCTGCTGGTAAGCCCCGGCGCCACCTCGGTGTGGCCGCCCAGCACCTCGATCCCCAGCTCCACAGCCGCGCGGTGGACGTCGGCCATCAGGGTGAGCACCTGGCTCGGCTCCCCGCTCTCGGGCAGGAGCAGCGTGGCCAGCACTCCCACCGGGCGGGCGCCCATGGCCGCCACGTCGTTGCAGGCCACGTGGACCGCCAGCCAGCCGGCGCCCTCTACCGCGCCGGTGATGGGGTCGGTGGACAGCACGCACACCTCGTCGCCGAAGGCGATGGCGGCCGCGTCCTCCCCCAGCGCCGCGTGGACCAGCACCTCCGGGCGGCGCACGCCCAGGTGGCCCAGCACCAGGGTGCGCAGCTCGTCAGGCGAGAGCTTGCCGGTCTTCATGATTTTGGATTTTGGATTTTGGATTTGGAGAACCATATGGCTTCGGAAGCATCCGTCCAGGACCACGGCCAGCCGAGAGGTGTGGTTCAGCCGTGCGCATCACGGTCTCCAATCCAAAATCCAAAATCTAAAATCCAAAATCCAGCGAGAGGAGCGTCTGGAGGGTCTCCTCCGGCAGCGCTTTCGAGAGGCGCTGCAGCGCGAGGGTGCGCAGTCGAGCCGCGTAGTGCTCCACGTCGTAGTCGTCCGCGTACTCGTCCACCAGGCGCTTGCGCCCGCCAAGGGCTTGATAGTAGCGGACCCGCTGGCCGGGCCGCCACGCGGCGCGGCCGGACGAGAGCACTACCTCGTACTGCTCCTCGCGGCGCTGGGCGCGGCGGTACTCCTCCGGCGTCTTGGTCAGGGTGGCCGAGACGCACAGCTCGTCCACCGCCACCTGGCGAGCGCGCAGGTGCGCAACGGAATCGCGATACAGCTCCCGGATGGCCGTCGGCTCCCCCTCCAGCAGCCGGCGCACCGCCTCGACCAGGAAGCGCTCGGCGTAGCGCTCCTGCTTGCCGGAGCGAAACGCGCTGCCCACGATGCGCAGCCGGCCGTCGTAGCCCTGGAGCACGTAGTTCTTCTCGGCGTAACTGTACATGGCGCGATAGCGGCCCTCGTGCTCCACACGAGCCCCTGCCGGCAGACGAGCGCTCACCTCGGCCAGGAGGCGGACCTCGTCCGCCTCCGACCAGCCCTCCGGCACGCTGAAGAACACGCCGTCGGCGTCGGCTTCGATCAACACCGCGCCGCGCCGCTCCAGCTCGGCCAGGAGCTGGCCCAGCAGCTCCCGCCCGCAGCGCGCCACCTCCGCGGCCGCCCCCCGGTCGCCAAAGAGCGACGAGCTGGCGCTCAGGCTGGCGGGAAAGGAGCCGATCAACACCTTCATCGCCCCCTGGAGCGCGTCGTGGTACGCCCGCTGGCGTGTGCCGGGCGCGTGCCCTCGGGCCTCCTCCTGGTGGTGTAGCCGCCACGTGGCCAGCTCGCCCAGCAGCTCGACGAACACATCCAACTCGTCTCCCCGGGGGGCGAGGTGGTGGTTGAGCAGAACGCTCGGGGAGAGCGAGGCGACGTCGGCCTTGACCACGCGGAAGGCCACGCCGCCGGTGAACACCTGGCGGTATGCACTGGCCAGCGTGCCTGCGCTGGCTGGGGCATCGGGCAGGGAGTGTCCGGCGGCCAGGTACGCGCGCACCAGCAGCGGCTCCACCAGCCCCTGCCCCGTGCCGGAGGTCGCCACCCGCTCGTACGGCCTGGGCACCATGGACGCCAGGGCGAAGGTGGAAGGCAGCAACAGCTTGGATAGCTCGTCCACCTCGGCCACGTCGTCGGCCCCGTAGCGCCGCACCCGCTCCGGGTCGACCTGGAACGTGCTCCAGATCTCGGCGCCTTGCACGTACTCGCGCCCGCTGCGGGCGAACCCGAAGTAGCGCGCGGCCTCCTTGAGGCCGTGGTAGCGCATGGCGCGGTCGCCCGCGCCATAGCGCTTGACCGCGTGCAGGGTGTCGACAATCTCCCGCCCGGCCAGGGTGAAGCGGGTGAAGGCCTGGCTCCGCTCGCCCACCCGCACCTGGTCTGGCGAGCGCTTGAAGACGCTGCCGTCTCGCCCAAGGGCCAGGCGCACCCCCAGCGCCGCGGCCCGGTGGATGAGGAAGGGGATGTCGAACTCGAACAGGTTGTGGTTCTCCAGCACGTCCGGGTCGCGCGCGCGCACCAGGGCCACGAACGCCTCCAGCAGCTCGCGCTCGCTCATCTCGGCCGTGTCCAGGCAGGCGCGGAAGTCGGTGCTATCCGAGACGCTGACCATGAAGATGCGGTCGCGGGTCTCGTCCAGGCCGGTGGTCTCGAGGTCGAACTGGAGGCGTCGCAGCTCGGGGTAGGCCATGCCTTTGAAATAGGTACGCCCGGTGAGGGTCAGGTATTGTTCGACCGGTGGGCGCCAGTAGACCTCGCTCCGCAGCGCGGCCAGGCTCCGCACCTGCTCACCGGTCCGCTTGTAGTGGACGCCGAGCAGGATGGGTTCCAGCTCCGGCAGCCGATCGGTGAGCACCAGGTAGCAGAACGGGTTGTTGCCGGCCAGCCGTGCTACCCCCAGGCCGCCGGGCAGGTCGGGCAGGCCGGCGGCCAGGTCGCCGGGCGAGAGATGCGTCGCGGGCAGATCGGCCAGGAACTGCGGGTCGCGGACCAGGAACCAGTTGAGGAAGCGCACAGCCTGGCTGTGAACTGTTTCACCCTCGCGCCGCCACACGACAGCACGGCCCGCACGGTCGGCGCTGACAGAGACGATGCCAGGCGTGTCATCCTGGCCGAAGAGGAGGTGGCTCGAACCCATAGGGCGGACAGTATACGCTCGCTGCCGAGCGCCCGCAACGGGGTGCCGAGTCTGAGTGCGGCTCAAGTTCTTGCGCGGCGTACTGCGCTCGAAAAGGGGGACAGGGGGAAGCCCCATTGGAGTGGGCACGGGAGTGGGCACGATGGTCGTAAGCTGCGCACTTTCGCCGCTCGACCGCCTCCAACGCCCCCTCCGTAGGGGCAGGCCCCTGTGCCTGCCCCACCGCGTGGCAGGCCGGGGG
>JACQUR010000115.1 GCA_016210245.1 Chloroflexota bacterium | reverse complement strand
GTCCACCCCAATCCGTAGGGGCAGACGGCCCTGTCTGCCCGCCGCCCCGAGGGCGGCAGAGCGTGGTGCCCAGGGGGCCGGAGGAGAGCTGCTGGCCGGCCCCCTGGCCACCACCCCTTGCCGCCCTCGGGGCGGCGGGGCGACAGAGCCGTCGCCCCCTACGGTTCAGCGACCGCCTGCACAGAAACTGGTCACACCCAGGCTGCGGGGCTTGCGCGGCGGACTTGTACTGAGTTGACAGTGGGAAGTTCGCAGTCGACAGAGCACTGGCGGACTGTGAACTGTGGATTGTCGACTGTGGACCTGGTTCGGTTCAGTACTGGATCAGGCTGATCACCTCGTGCCCGGGGATGCGCTTGCGTCCCTTGAGGGCGGTCAGCTCCACCAGGAAGGCCGCGCCGACGACCTGGCCCCCAAGCTGCTCGACCAGCTCGATGGTCCCGGCCGCGGTGCCGCCGGTGGCCAGCAGGTCGTCCATCACCAGCACCCGCTGGCCCGGGGCGATCGCGTCGACATGCATCTCCACGGTATTGACCCCGTACTCGAGCGCGTACTCGACGGTGACGGTTTCGGCGGGCAGCTTGCCGAGCTTGCGCACGGGGACGAAGCCAGCGCCCAGCAGGTAGGCGACGGGAGCGGCGAAGATGAACCCGCGCGACTCGATGCCCACCACGATCTGGGGCCGTCGATCCCGCACCCGGTCCGCCAGTTGCTCGACCGCCTGCTTGAAGGCCGCCGGGTGCTGGAGCAGCGGGGTAATGTCTTTGAAGACGATGCCCGGGATCGGAAAGTCGGGCACGTCGCGGATGTACTCTTTCATGTCTTTCTTGGCTAGCTTCTTCTTCTTTCCACGTGGGCCTGCCGCCCGGCGCGCCTGGCACGAGCGCATTCTAGCAGAACACCCGGCCCACGTGTGGGCCCTGGGGGCCGTGGGAGTGGCCACGACCAGCAGGGGCGATTGGCGCTCCCCCCAGCGCCGTGCTAGAATTGCGTGTCGCGGCCGAGCGCCGCCTTTCTGTTGTTGTGCCCATTTCTAGACTGGACGATGAGGATGCCCAAGCTCAAGACCCACAAGGCGACCGCGCGCCGCATCGAGTACACTGGCTCAGGCAAGCTGGTGCGCACCCGCCACGGCAAGAGCCACCTGCGCCGCAACCGCTCCCCGCGGGCCAGCCGCGAGTATGATGAGATGTGGCCGGTGGCCCCGGCCGACCGGCCCCGCGTGCGGCGCCTGCTCCCGTACGCCAAGTGAGAGCGCCTCGGGTTGGAGGTTGGAGGCTAACGGGTTGGAGGTTGAAGGTTGGAGGAAGTCCCCTCCAACCTTCAACCTCCAACCCGTTAGCCTCCAACCTCCAACCTCTAACCCGCTCCAACCTCCAACCCGTTAGCCTCCAACCCGCTACAGGAGAGTGCGATGACTAGAGTTAAGCGCGGCATGACCTCCCGGCGGCGCCACAACAAGATCCTTGCGCTGACCAGGGGCCAGAGCGGGGGCGGACGCAGGCTGCTCAAGAGCGCCAAGGAAGCGGCCATGAAGTCGCTCGCCTACGCCTATCGCGATCGGCGCAATCGGAAGCGCGACTTCCACCGCCTGTGGATCACGCGCATCAACGCCGCCGCGCGACAGGAGGGCCTGTCGTACAGCCGCTTCATGGCGGGTCTGCACGGGGCCGGGATCGGCCTCGACCGCAAGGTGCTGGCCGACCTGGCGGTGCGCGAACCCGCCCAGTTTACCCAGCTCGCCCAACTCGCCCGGAGCGCCCTCGAGGTCTGAGACGACCGACAGGGGCCATCGGCGAGTTGGAGGCGCGTCTTCGCTGCGACGAAGGCGCGCTTTTCATTGACTACTCTGGACCGCGCGGCCGGGTAGCACAGGCGAGCCGCCCGTGCCACCGCAGCAACTCGGTGGCACAGGCGGCTCGCCTGTGCGGATTCGAGTCGCCAACCCGGTGCGAGTCCAGGCTCGAGGAGGCAGGTATGGTGGACGTGCAGGTGCGCTTGGAGGCGCTGCGCAACCGCGCCGTGGCCGAGCTGCGCGCGGTGCAGGACGAGGCGGACCTGGAGCGCTGGCGGATCGCCTACCTGGGCCGCAGAGGCGCGCTGGCCGAGGTCACGCGCGGGCTGGCCTCGGCGCCGGCGAGCGAGCGCCCGCGGCTGGGCCAGGCTGCCAACCAGGCGAAGCAGACGCTGGAGCAGGCCTTCGCGGAGTGCGAGCAGCGCCTGAAGGTAGCCGCCCTGGAGCGCGCGCTCCAGGCTGAGCGAGTGGACGTGACCCTGCCGGGCCGCCCCCCGGCCCTGGGCCGCCTGCACCCGGTGACCCACGTGATGGAGCAGGTCGTTCGCCTCTTCGAGCGGATGGGCTTCCAGGTGGCGGAGGGGCCAGAGGTCGAGACGGACTACTATAACTTCGAGGCGCTCAATATCCCCAGAGACCACCCGGCCCGCGACATCTGGGACACCATCTACGTCCGGCCGCCCGAGATCCTCTTGCGCACCCACACCTCGCCCGTGCAGGCCCGGGTGATGGAGCAGCAGCAGCCCCCGGTGCGGGTGGTGGTGCCGGGACGCTGCTACCGCTACGAGGCGCTGGATGCCTCGCACGAGTGGATGTTCTACCAGGTCGAGGGGCTGGCGGTGGACGAGGGGATCACCATGGCCGACCTCAAGGGTACGCTCACCGCCTTCGCGCGGCAGATGTTCTGGCCGGAGGTGCGCACGCGCTTCCGGTGCGACTACTTCCCCTTTGTGGAGCCCGGGGTGGAGATGTCGATCTCCTGCCACGCCTGCAAGGGCCAGGGCGGCCCGTGTGCCGTGTGCCGCGGCAGCGGCTGGCTGGAGATCCTGGGCGCCGGGATGGTCCACCCACGGGTGCTGGAGAAGGTGGGCTACGACTCCGAGCGCTACACCGGCTTCGCCTTCGGCATGGGTCTGGAGCGCATCGCCATGATCAAGTACGGCATCGAGGATATCCGCCTCTTCTACAGCAACGACCTGCGCTTTCTGCAGCAATTCCCATAGGGGTTGGAGGTTGGAGGTTGAAGGTTGGATGAGCATCCAACCTCCAACCTCCAACCTCCAACCGGAGGTACGCCAATGAAGCTACCGCTGTCCTGGATCCGCGAGTTCGTGCCGGTGGAGCTGCCCCCGGCCAGGCTGGCCCATCTGCTGACCATGGCTGGCGCGGAGGTCGAAGACCTGGCCGTGCTGGGCGCCGACTGGGAGCAGGTGGTGGTCGGTCGGGTGGCCAGCCTGGAGCGCCACCCGTCGCTGGAGGCACTCTGGGTGGCCCGGATCGAGCTGCGACACGCGGTCGTGGCCGTGGCGACGGCGGCCACCAACCTGCGCGTGGGCGACCTGGTGCCTCTGGTGCTGCCGGGCGGGCGCGTGGGCGGCCGAACGATCGAGGCGCGTGACTTCGACGGGCTGACCTCCCAGGGCATGCTGCTCTCGGCGGACGAACTGGGCCTGGCCCCGGACCGGCAGGGCATCTACGTGCTGGACGTGGCGGCGCAGCCCGGCCAGCCGCTGCAGGAGGTGCTGGGCGAGGTCATCTTCGACTTCAAGATCACGCCCAACCGCCCGGATGAGATGAACGTGCTGGGCATCGCCCGCGAGGTGGCGGCGCTGACCGGCCAGCCGCTCACCGTGCCGCCGCTCGAGCCGCTCGCGGGTGGGTCGCCCGCCGCCAGCCTGGTCGCGGTCGAGATTCCGGCCCCGGACCTGTGCCTGCGCTACACCGCCGCGGTCGTGCAGGACATCTCGGTCGGCCCATCCCCCGGGTGGGTCCAGCGGCGGCTACACTGCTGCGGGGTGCGGCCGATCAGCAACGTCGTGGACGTGACCAACTACGTGATGCTGGAGCAGGGGCAGCCGCTGCACGCCTTCGACGCCGACCTGCTGGCCGAGGGGCGGCTGGTCATCCGCCGCGCCTGGGAGGGGGAGCGCATCGTCACCCTGGACGGCCAGGGGCGCGAGCTAAGCCCGGAGATGCTGGCCATCGCCGACGCTCGCCAGGCCCAGGCGGTGGCTGGGGTGATGGGCGGCCTGGCGAGCGAGGTGAGCGAGCGCACCCGCCACGTGGTGATCGAGTCGGCCAACTTTGAGCCGATGAGCATCCGCCGCACCGCCCGCGCGCTGCGCCTGAGCACGGAGGCCTCCAAGCGCTTCGAGCGCGGCCTGGACCCCGGCCAGACGGCGCGGGCCGCTCAGCGCGCGACCAACCTGATGGTCCGCCTGGCCGGCGGCAGGGCGGCCGCGGGCCTGGTCGACCTCTACCCCACCCGGCTGCCGAAGCGGCGGATCTTCATCACCCCCGAGCGCCTCTCGACGCTGCTGGGCAAGCGCTACGCGCAGGACGAGATCGCGCAGGTGCTCACCCGCCTGGAGTTCGAGGTGCAGCCGCAGGCCAACGGCCTGGAGGTGGTGGCGCCCGGCCACCGCCGCGACGTAGAGGGCCCGGCGGACCTGGCGGAGGAGGTGGCCCGCGTCACCGGCTACGAGGCTATTCCCGATACCCTGCTCAGCGGCCGCCTGGCCGAGCCCCGCCCGAACGTGGCGCGGGACTGGGAGCGGCGAGCCAGGAGCATCCTGGTCGGCTGCGGCCTCCAGGAGGTCATCACCTACTCGCTGGTGGAGCCCTCCACCCCGGCCAGGCTCGACAGCCGCGCCCCGTGGCCGGTTCCTTCGACCGTAGCCGCGCCAGGCCTGGCGTCCCCGCTGGACGGGCTGGTGCGGGTGGCCAACCCGCTCTCAGCCGAGCAGTCCGCGCTGCGGACGACGCTGCTGGCCAGCCTGCTCGATATCCTGCGAGCCAACTTGCGCCACAGCGAGCGCGTGGCCATCTTCGAGCTGGCGCGGGTGTACCTCCCGCCCCTGGCGCCGCTGCCGCGCGAGATGCGCCACCTGGGCATCGCCCTGGCCGGCGCGCGCGCGCCTCGCGCCTGGAATCGCGAGCAAGGCGAGCTCGACTTCTTCGATCTGAAGGGGGTGGTGGAAGGGCTGCTGCGCGCGCTCGGACTCGGGGCGGCCCGGTTTCGCCGGGCGGCGCACGTGTCGTATCATCCAGGGCGCGTGGCGGAGGTGGTGCTGCCGGTGGCGGGCCGACCCGAAGTCGTCCTGGGTACGCTGGGCCAGGTGCATCCGCGGGTGGCCGAGCGCTTCGATCTCCAGGGGCGCGCCGTCTTCGCCGCGGAGCTGGACTTCGAAGCCCTGGCCAGCCGTGCTGGCGAGGTGGGGCACGCCGCTGCCCCGCCGCGCTTCCCCGGCGTGGAGGTCGACCTGGCCGTCCAGGTGCAGGAGGCAGTGACCCACGAGGAGGTCCACGCGGTGCTGATTGCGGCCGGGGGCGAGCTGCTGGACCGCGCTGAGCTGTTCGACGTGTATCGCGGCGAGGCGCTGCCCAGCGGGACCAAGAGCCTGGCCTACTCGCTCACCTTCCGCTCGCCTGAGCGCACCCTGACCGACGAGGAGGCGGTGGAGGTGCAGGCGCACATTGAGCGTGAGCTGGCCCACCGGCTGGGGGCCACGATTCGGGGACGGAGCTAGCGATGCTCGATCCGCTGCTCGGTTTTCTGTGGATCGGGTGCGTGCTCTACGGCGCGGGCAGTGGCCTGATTCGGCAGCTCTTCCTGTTGGGGGCCGTGTATGGCGGGTTGATCGTCGCCTTGCAGGGCTCCGAGCTCATGGCCCAGGGGGCGGCGGCGACCGGTGGGCCGCGCGGCATGAGCTACGTCTACCCCGTCAGCTTCCTGCTCTGCCTCGTCGCCACGGTGGTGCTGGTGACCCTGCTCAGCTACTACTCCTACCCGACCACCTGGCTGGCGACGCGGCGCTGGTTGGACCACCTGGGCGGCACGCTCCTGGCCGCTCTGTGGGGGATGGTCCTGGTCGCCGGCCTGCTGATCGCGCTCCAGTACTTCACCGTCCCTGGAGTCTGGCCCAAGGCGCAGGAGGAGCTGCGCCTCACCGTTGAGCTGAGCCTGCAGGACTCGCAGCTCAAGCCCCTGTTGTTCGAGCGCGTGCCCTTGCTGCGCCAGGCAGTGAGCCCCTGGATACCCGAGGCCCTACGCGAGCGCCGGGGCGGTTCCTAGCACAGATCACTCGTTTCCCATCGCTTCGTGGAGCGCCCTGGCGCTGATGGCCTGGTAGGCGCGCTCCATGAGGGCGGTGAAGTCGCGCTGGCTGCGCCAGAAGGTGGGGGCGCCCAGGCGCTTGACGGGCAGCGCGTCCACCGGCGGCGGCTCGAAGGTCGTGGCCAGGTCGGCCGCGCTGGCCGGGGTCGACCAGAAGGCGTCGAGCAGGTCGGCCAGCGCAGGAGCTACCTCCGCCTCCTCGGCTGGTTGCTCGGCCACGGGTTCGAGCTGCGGGGCCACCTCGTCCGTCCGTCGGGCGCGCAGCATGGCTGCGATCTCGTCCTTGCTGCGCCCGCGCAGCTCGAACATCAGGAAGGGGTCCTGGTCGAAGCGCTCGCCCAGCAGGTAGTGGACCGCAGCCACGTGCTTGCACGGGTTGGCCCAGTCGGGGCATGAGCAGTTGGTCTGCAGGTCGCCGCTGGCGGCCGGGAGGAGACTGGCGCCCGCGGCGGCGAACACCTCCTCGATCTGGGCCGGCATCTCGCCGCTCAGCAGCTTGGCCGCGTACAGCGCCTGCGCGGACATGGCGTCGGCCACCTTGTCCCACTCGGCATCCGAGAGCCGCCGAAAGCGAATGCTCACCTGGTACGGTGTGGGGCGGCTGCCCTGCACCAGGGCCGCGATCCCCTCCCGCCCTACGTCCAGCTTCACCACCTGCCCGCTGCGGGCGTAGGAGCGCCCGCGCGAGAGCCGGGCCGAGTCGACCAACCGCTCCAGGGCGGCGATCCATCGCCCGGCCCACCAGGTCTTGCCAAATTGCCCGCGCTGGGTCTGCGCCTTGATCCCGTTGGCCGGCCGCCGCGGCGCCGGGCGTTCGTACCTTTCCCAGGAGCCCCAACCCATCGTTCTACCTCAGGCGTGAAGGGTGAAGGGTGAAACGTCATTTTCACCCTTCACCCTTCACCCTTCACCCTTCACACATCCTCCACCGCCTCCCCGCGCAGCGCCAACAGGCTGCGCAGCTCGTCGGTGCTCATCTCGGTGATCCAGGCCTCGCTCGTGCCCACAATCGCCTGGGACAGCTCGATCTTGCGCTCGATGATCTGGTCCAGCGCCTCCTCGAAGGTGCCTGCGCACAGGAACTTGTGGACCTGCACGTTGCGCGTCTGCCCGATGCGGAAGGCCCGGTCGGTGGCCTGGTTCTCCACGGCCGGGTTCCACCAGCGATCGAAGTGGAAGACGTGGTTGGCGCGGGTCAGGTTCAACCCCGTGCCCCCCGCCTTGATCGAGAGGATGAACAGGTGCGGCCCCCGCCCCTCGGCCTGGAAGCGGGCCACCATGCGGTCGCGCTCGGCCGCAGGCGTGCTGCCGTACAGGAACAGCGCCTCCCGCCCGAAGGTCGCCTCCAGGTGCTCCTTGAGCAGCTTGCCCATCTCGGCGTACTGGGTGAACACCAGGGCGCGCTCGTCCACGGAGAGCACCTCCTCCAGCATCTCGCCCAGGCGGGCCAGCTTGCCGCTGCGCCCAGGTAGCGCGCTGCGGTCGTGCAGGAAGAGGGCCGGGTGGTTGCACACCTGCTTGAGCTTGGTGAGCGTGGCCAGGATCTGCCCCCGCCGCTGCACCCCTTCCGACTCCTCGATCTCCCGCAGCGACTCCTGCACCACCGCCTCGTAGAGCGTGGCCTGCTCGCGGGTGAGGGTGCAATAGACCTTCATCTCGTTCTTCTCGGGCAGGTCCTGGATGACGGCGCGGTCGGTCTTGACCCGCCGCAGGATAAACGGAGTTACCAGCGTCTTCAGCCGCGCCGTCGTGGGTTCGTCGTGCGCGCGTTCAATGGGCAGGGCGAAGCGCTTGCGGAACGCCTCGGCGGAACCAAGGTAGCCCGGATTGAGGAACTGGAAGATGCTCCACAGGTCGGAGAGGCGGTTCTCCACCGGCGTGCCCGTGAGCGCCGCCCGCCAGCGCGCCGCCAGCTTGCGCGCCACCTGGGCGGCCTTGGTCGCAGCGTTCTTGATGTTCTGGGCCTCGTCCAGCACCACGTCGGCCCACTCGACGCTCGCCAGCGCCTCCTCGTCGCGGTAGAGCAAGGCATAGGTGCTGATCACCACGTCGTGCTGCGCCGCCTCGGCCGCGAACGCCTCCTTGCGTCGCCCAGCCCCGTGGTGGACCAGCACCCGCAGCCCGGGCGCAAACCGCGCCAGCTCGCGCCGCCAGTTGCCAACCACCGAGGTGGGGCAGATGAGCAGGCTCGGAGCCTGACCCTGGGCTGGCTCGCCCTGGCGCTGGTGGAGGAGTAGAGCGATCACCTCTACGGTTTTGCCCAAGCCCATGTCGTCCGCCAAACACCCTCCGAGTCCGAACCTGCGCAACGCGGACAGCCACGAAACACCCGCCTTCTGGTAGGGCCGCAGGCGGCCGACGAAGCCGGGGGGCTCCTCGGCCTGTGTGCGCGTGCTGCCGTCGCGCAACTGGTGGAGCAGCTCGTCGATCCAGCCCTCGGTGGCCACCTCCACCACGGGCAGGCCGTGCTCCCCGTCCGGGGCCAGGGCCAGCTTGATCGCCTCCGGCAGCGCCATCTGGCCGCTGCCCTGGCGCTGGAAGAACGCCAGCGCCTGCTCGATCTGCTCGGGGCGCAGCTCGACCCACTGCCCGCGCACCTGGACCAGCGGCGCCTTGAGCCGGGCCAGGGCCTCGAACTCCTCGCGCGACAGCGGCTCGCCGCCCAGGGCGAGCTGCCAGTCGTAGGCGACCAGGGACTCCATGCTGAGCCCGGAGGTGCCCGTGGTGGCGCCGGGGGCAGCCGCGCTGTGGCCCAGCCGCACCCGGATGCCCAGCTTCGTCTCCAGCCCGGGCACCAGCACGCCGAAGCCGCTGGCCTGGAGCAGGAGCGCTGTCTCGCGCACGAACTCGTGGGCCTCGCCGACCGTCAGGTGACACGCTGCCGGCCGAGCCGTCTGCAGGCTGGACTCGACGGGTGGGAACAGCCGCGCCGCCTGGCCCAGCCCGGCCAGCAGGTGCTCCTGGGGGTTGTCGAGCCTGCGGTTGAGGAATCGCGCCGTGGAGCCCCGCTGGCGCCACACCTCGGCCGCGGGCACGAGCAGGCTGGGGTCGTCGGTGGCCTGCAGCAGGTAGCGGAGCGTCCAGTCGCGCGCCTCGGAGTTGGGAGCCACCATAGCGGGGCTATCCGGGTCGGGCAGGGGCGGATCCAGGCGGAAGGAGACGCGGAACGTCTCGCCGCCGTCGGCCGCAGCGCCGGCCGGCGTGGCCCAGGCACGGTACTCGGCCCAGAAGGCCGCCAGCTCCTCCGTCTTTCCCTGGACGACCGGGTTCCCCTGGAGCGCCTCCAGCCAGGCCTCGCCCAGCGAGCGGCGGCGCGCGGGCCGTGGCGCGCCGGCGAACGGCGCGGCCTGCCGGGCCGCGGCGTCCACCGTCGCCCCCAGGAAATCGAGCACCAGCTCCCGCGGGCGCGGCTCCGTCGCGGCGGCCTCCCAGGCCAGCGCGCGGCAGACGGGCGGCATCGCCTCCGCCAGAGTGCTCAGCCGCTGCGCGTCGGCCGCCTCGTCGAGCACCGGACGCCAGCGCGCCAGGTAGCGGTCGCCCTCCTGCTGGAGCGCAGGCGCGAAGCGCTGGCGGTAGAGCAGCTCGAGGCCGAACCGCGCGGCGGCGATCCAGAACGCCAGGTCGTCGCCCAGGACGAGCTCGGGCGGCGCCGCCTCGTCGGAGAGCGAGGTCAGCAGCGCCGGCGCGCGCGCCGCGTCGAGCGCCAGCGCCTCGACCGTCCAGGCCGCCAGGGCGGGGCGCTCCGTGTCCGTGGTCTGGCCGTCCAGCGCCAGCTCGGGCGAAGGCAGCGGGGCGCCGCCCGCCGAGGGCAGCCGCGCCAGCGCCTGGCTGGCCTCCACTGCCTCGGCCTCGCCCGCGGCCTCCAGCGCCACCAGCGCGTCACGAAGCTGGGTCGCGCTCGCGCCGAAGGGGTGCGCCCGCGTGGCGACGGGCGAGTCCTTCCGTCGTCCCCGCGCCGCGCGGCGGGCACGCGCCACCTCGCCCCAGAACGCAAAGCGAGCGGGACGTTCGCCGCGCGCGGGCAGCCAGGAGCCGTGCAGAACCTGCGTTGTCGCCATGAGCCGTCAGTAGTCAGCCATCAGCCGCCAGCGGTCAGCCGCCAGCGCGGTTCATGAACGCTAGCAGCCGACGGTTCTCGGCGGGCCACGTTTGTTATTGTAAAGGACTGGCGACGTAGCCGGCTTGCATTTGTGGCCCGGGCCAACGCGGGCTAAGATGTCAGCCATTGCCCCTCTGTCTCCCGTGCGACCGGCCTCGCCACGGAGACACGGAGATTGCAGATTTGAGATTGCAGAGTGCAGATTGAAGCCTTCAATCTGCACTCTGCAATCTCAAATCTGCAATCTGACATCTCCGTGTCTCCGTGGCGAACGTCTCCTCGTCTCCCGGCAGGCGCGGGACGGGGCGGGCCATCGATACCAGGAAAGGCAATAGGGAAAAGGCACATGGAACGGACAAACGCGCAACCCCCCCGGGGGCGGGTGCTCGAGATCATCGACCAGGACCGCCAGGACCTGGTGGACCTGTGCCTGGAGCTGGGCAACACGCCGAGCCCGCACGCGCAGGAACGGGTGGTGGCCGAGAAGGTGGTCGGCTGGCTCAAGACCAACGGCATCGAGAGCTGGCTGCAGCCCATCACCGAGCAGAGCGCCAACGCCGTAGGCGTGCTGCACGGCGTAGAGGACGGCACCAGCCTGATCTGCGACGCCCACCTGGACGTTGGGCCGGAGCTCTCGCCCACCGCGCCGGAGCGCATCCGCCGCATCAACCAGGCCTGGGTGGAGGGCGAGCTGCTCTACGGCTATGGGGTCATCAACTGTAAGGGACAGCTTGGCGCCTTCATGCTCGCCGCCCGCGCCCTGCTGAAGGCCGGCGTCCGCCTCAAGGGCGACCTCACCGTGGCCGGGGTTGCCTTCGAGACGGGCGCGCCCTCGGTCGGCGACCAGCAGGGCATCAACTACCCCGGGGAGGGCTTCGGCACCTGGTGGCTGTTCAACCGGGGCGTCACCGCCGACTACGCGCTGATCGGAGAGACCTCCGGCTTCGGCCTGGTCACCGCCGAGTGCGGCGAGCTGGGCCTGGAGATCCGCGCCCGGGGTCGGCGGGTGTACACGCCCCGCCTGGAGCGCGGCCCCTCGTGGCGGGACCACCCCAGCTCCATCGTCCACATGGCCCACCTGGTCCCGGCGCTCGAGGCCTGGGCGACCGACTACGAGCAGCGCGAGCGGCTCGAGTGCTCCGCTGGAACAATCGTCCCCAAGGCCCAGGTTGAGGCCATCCACGGCAGTCCCGGCCTGACCAGCGTCCACCTGGACGTGCGCATCCTGCCGGGCGCCAACCCCCGCGCGATCCAGCACGAGATCAGGAACTACCTGCGCGGCCAGGGCTTCGAGTGCGAGGTGGAGGCCTACCAGTGGTCGCGCGGCTACATCGCCCAGGACGCCGAGCCGCTGATCGCCGCGGTCACCGACGCCCACCTGGCCGTGCTCCAGACGCCACCGCCCAGGCCGCCCACGCCCGAGCTGAGCATGTGGCGTGACCTGAACATGTTCAACGAGGTCGGCATCCCCTCGATCTGCTACGGCCCGCCTCGCCAGAAGGAGTACCTGAGCGACGCCCAGGATCGGGCGATGAAGATCTCCGACCTGGTGGCATGCACCAAGGTGTACGCCCTCACGGCGCTTAACCTGTGTGGCGTAGCCGGGTCGTAGCAGGTTGAGGTGGGGTGAGGCCGTGACGGGGCGCTGAAGCGCCGCGTCCCGGCCTCACCCCACCGACCTCCACCCCCGCAGCACGTGCTTGGCG
>JACQUR010000147.1 GCA_016210245.1 Chloroflexota bacterium | reverse complement strand
GTTGACCAGGGCCTTCGCCACCTGCTCGGCCAGCGCCGCCTCCGGGCGTTCTCCGAAGCGGACCACCACCTGGTCGTAGGTCGCGATCGCCTCCTCGGCCCGCCCCAGACTCCCGAGGCGGACCCCCTTGTTGACCAGGGCCTTCGCCACCTGCTCGGCCAGCGCCGCCTCCGGGCGTTCTCCGAAGCGGGCCACCACCTGGTCGTAGGTCGCGATCGCCTCCTCGGCCCGCCCCAGACTCCCGAGGGTGACCCCCTTGTTGACCAGGGCCGTCGCCACCGCACTGCTCGCTGCTACCTCATCTGCAGGGTAGGCGCGAGCATGCTGGTTGTAGAGCGCATCCACCTGCTCGAGAAGTGCAATAGCGGCTAGCTGAGCTGGCGAACCTGGGGATGCCAGATCCTTCAGCACCTCCGCCCTGACCAGCATGGAGTAGAACACCGCGGCGGCCGCAGAGGGCTCTGACATGTAAGGTTTGTAGTCCTCCTCCATGGCCAGCAGGTCTGCGAGTGCCTGCAGGTCGCCTATCTTCGCGCGCTCGAGCGCCAGCGATAGGCGCTCGGAGGCGCCCCGGAGAGGTACCCCGGGTGGCAACACAACGGCCGCATCAGCCAGGGACCGCATTGAGAGCCTCTGATTTGGAGGCATGGCAAATGCGATCCGCTCAGGCCGATTCTGAAGCAGCACGAAGTTGAGACGGGCCAGGTAGGTAAGACCGTTGCGGTAGGCGGTGGCCAGCGGCCGGGTATCGCCGTCCGTGCGAAGGCGCTCGCCGAACCACGAGACGAGTTCGTCCAGGGTGAAGTACGCCGCTCTGGTGACCAGAGGGTAGTAGGTCTGGAGGAACCTGGAGTAAGCGAATCCGTGCCTGGCCTCCAGCGCTTGAAGCTGCTCGACTTCGTACGCCACCATGTCTCGCGCCCACTCGGACGCCTCCAGGTCCGAGAGGCTGGCCCTCTCCCGCAAGCCGTCGGCATAGTCGCTGAAGGAGATCCCCTGGTCCGCGGCCAACATCAGTGCCCGCTTATATTGTGCGGGCAGCCCACCCGCGAAGTGGAAGACACGGGCCGCGCCGATCCAGTCGGCCGAATCCACCTCTGTCCTGCCATGCTGTGCAAGCACCAGCCTGGCCAGCGTTTGGGCCTCCCCGAACGTCAGAGGCGTGACCCGCACGTTCTCAAACGCGGCAGGGCCAGGCCTTCGGGCGCTAGCGACCAGTTGCAGCGGCAACACGTGGGCATGGGCGCCCTGGCGGATGCCACTCACCAGCGCTGCTGCTTCCTCCGTGCTGTCGGGACTCACGGAGAGGTAGGTCAGGTCATCGAGAACCCAGATGTGAATCCCCCGCTGCGCCTCGAGGACGCGGAACAACGTCTCGACCGAGTCGGGAGTCTCGGACAAGCGGTAGAGCTCGCGCCCGGCGGCGCAGAGAGCACTGGCGACCTCTGCCTTCTTGGTAAAGTTGTGGCAGTAGAGATGGAGGAGATAGACCGGATCGTCCAGGTCGTGGAAGGCAAAGTCCCGTATTTGAATGGCGAAATGGCGAAGCAGCGCCGACTTCCCCATTCCCGCGTCGCCGTGTACCCATACCACTCGCTGAAGGAGCCGATCGCTGTAGGGAGACGGTAGCTTCAGCAAAGACTTCAGGTCGGCTACGCGCCCTACGAACGGCTCGTCATCGGGGTAGCGGCTGTCTCCTTCCCCGATGCTGGCGAAGTCCAGCCGCACCTTGCCCGACAACCCTGGCGTCAGTCGGGAGAGGACTGGCTCACCCGGGCCAACGCGCAACGGCGGGATCGGTTCGCCAGAGAAGCGCATCACCTCGGAGAAGCTCGAGTCCATGTGGGGCTCGCACTCCTGCCGAGCCTGCTTCACCGCCGAGTCGAGGTCGTACCTGGGCAGCCTTCTGATGATGGCCTGCAGGAACCCCTTGGGCGCGAGACGAAGTATGGGGCCGGAGAACGCTACCCAGGGGCATGGGAGATTCGAGGCGAAGCGATCCCCATAGCAGGCGAAGATGAAACATGCCCGCAGGCCGGACCAGAACTCATCCATAGGTGGACTGCCCGCCAGGTGCGCGTAGGCCTTCGGCCCATCCTCAAAGGACAGTTGCCCATCTCTGGTGCCATGTCCGTAATAGATGAGCAGGTCACAGCCTTCCGCGATCGTGCGCCGCAGGGCGGCCGACGAAGCTACGTCGACGCGAACGTCCACGTGGAGCGCTTCCTGTCTAAGGGCCTGCACCGACCCGGTCGCCATCTCCACAGCTTCCGGGATGGGGTTCTCCAGGAAGTGCCCGATCAGGATCGTGACGCGGAGCCGGGGCGGCGGCGGCACAGCAACCTGCAACGGCGGCTGCCAGCTACGGCCGAGGACGTAGCCCTCGTGGGTGTTGGCGTGCTTGTCCGTGACCTTGATGCGGGTCCACTCGAGCTTCTCGATCTCCGGGAAGTACACCTTCTCGGCGAGTGAACTCCTCAGCTTGGTATGAAAGAGCGAGGTAGCGACTGGCGCTGCTGGACTCTCCTGCGCCTCGGCGTAGTCCCTGATCAGTTGCGCGCTGATCAGCCGTTCTGCCTCGACGAAGGCATCGCTGAGCAGTTGGTCTTCCACCCACTCCACGTCGCCATAGGCCAGAACCATCCGCAGGCGGAGGGCCAGCGCGGGCTCGGTTTCGCGGTTGAACGCGGCGACCGCGTCGCGGATCTGAAGGGCGTACTCCAGCGCTATCTGCGAGTCAAAGCCGTCGAAGAGGAAGTAGTAGCCGTCTCCTGTCCCGTGGCGGGTCCATTTGGACCAGGGGTCGCCATAGGGCATGAAGAACCGTGCAGAGGTAGTGAGGAGGCGCTGCAAGTCCTGCAGGACGAGACGCTGCTGGGCGAGGCCTCTGTAGCGCGAGGTGAACCCGACGATGTCAATGAGGAGGATCGGGATGTCACGGTAGCCTGGACTCGGCGGCATAGCTGCCCTCCCCCGCCAACGAGCGATCCGTAGAGACCTCTGGCGACGACGAGATAGTAGTCGCCGCCAGTCCTTCTGTCAAGAGACTTGTTCTGCCATTCGTCCGTTGCACGAGGCTCGCTCAAGGAGCTGGGGCGCGTCTATCCTCACCGGTCGTGCAGGCGGGCAAGCCCGCCCAGCGAGTTGCGAGCAGAAAGCTCGGAAGACCGGGCCGTTGTGTTGCGTGCTGCAGGCCCGGGCACCTGCAACCAGGGTGCGATGACCCCGGGGACGCGTGTCGAGCGGCCGTGGGCGCTTTCGTTTCCATGTCGCCAAGGTGCCGCGATGACCCAAACGCTGTTCGACGATTTGGCCATCCACGCTCTCGTCTGCCAGAAAGTTCACCTCGCCTGCCCCGCCACCGGATACACGACGTCAGCCCGCAGGGCCTGCGCGGCGAAGCCCAGCGCGGCCTGGATGGCCTGGCGAGTCAGGCGGGGGTGTGCCTCCAGGATCTGCTCCACCGTCTCGCCGGCAGCCATCTTCTCGAGGATAAGCTCGACGGTCATCCGCGTTCCTGCAATCACCGGCTTACCCATCATTACTTTCGGGTCCGAAACGACCAGGCTCTCCTGCATCTCTTTCTCCCAGATGAGCGAAGGGCGGCGCGGTCCTTGTCGATGCCCTGCCAGGATCTGACGCCGCACGCGACCTCGCGGGCGAGCGCGCGGGCAAGGGTATTATATCGCTGGGTATGCCTGGCCAACGGGCCACACGCTGTAGGTGCCGCCGGAGGTGGCCGAGTCCATCCAGCGGGGACAACCGGTCCGAGCGATTGTGCTCATCCTGATTCGTCCGAGAACACGAATTCGACCAGGAGGGCATCGCCTCGTCTACAGGCGGTCGTATTCGGCGTCTCTCTCGTTGTCCAGGGATGCAGTGTGCGACCGTGGTCGGAGGATGCAGCCCAGGAAGATCCCACACACAACCATCCTTGGTGAGCGAGGCGCAAACCTCGGCGCTCGCATGGTCATGGAGATGGGATTCCTATGGCAAAGCCCGCCTCGCCTACGTGCCGAGGAGCCGCACCCAGGGGAGATGCGAGCTCACCGCGTTGGCGAGCCGGTGATCGGCGGTCCACAGTTCACAGCCGGTGATGGCCGCCAGGGCGAGATAGCACGAATCGTAGATGGTCGGCCGACTGAAGCGCCTGGCGAATCGCCAGGCCTCCGGATACAGGTCGTTCGGCTCGCGGATCTGAACGGCCAGGTTCTCCAGCGTGGTGTAGGCC
>JACQUR010000004.1 GCA_016210245.1 Chloroflexota bacterium | reverse complement strand
TTGCCCTTGTAGAAGTCGGCCACGGCCTTCTCGTCGAACGCCGCCGGCTTGGCCGCCGGGGCGGCCGTCGCGGCCGGCTTGGCCGCGGGAGCCGCGGTCGCGGCCGGCTTGGCCGCAGGCGCTGTGGTCGCGGCCGGCTTGGCCGCAGGCGCTGTGGTCGCGGCCGGCTGGGCTGCCGGGGCCGCGGTCGCCGCCGGCTTCGGCGCGGCGGTTGGGCTGGGCGCAGCGGCAGGAGTACACGCAGCCAGCAGCACCGTGCCCACGCTGAGCGCCAGGAGTGCTCGGTACATCAGTCTCTCGTTCGGCATAGTTGCACCTCCCTTTTCCCGCGAATGTCCCGGGGTGGAAACTCAGTAGCCGTAGAACGACACCGCGGCGGGCAAGCGCGCCGAGATGGTCGACGGTACGAAGTAGCTCTCCACCGGGTGAGGCTCCGCCAGCAGGTACTGCTCGTAGGCGTACTGGATCAGCGTCTCCATCGTCCGGCGGTTCCCCTCGAACGAGTAGGGGAACGGATCGGGCCCGAGGACGCGCTGCTGCTCCTTCCAGTACGACTCGAACCAGGCCAGGCTGGAGTAGCCGATGGACTGCCGGTGCCGGCGGTAGCAGGCCCGCTTAGCCGCCTCCCAGGCCTTCATCAGGCTCAGCGCAACCCAGGGAGCCTGCTCGAGCACGTCATTGCGCACCAGGATCGCGTGCATGATGGGGAACAGCCCCGTCTTCTGGAAATACGCCTTCTCAGCAGCGCTGTGATCGGGGATGAGACGCCTCACCGGTGAAGGCTGCTCGTCGAACGAGTTCGGTACCTTCGGGTACATGAGCACGTCGACGTCCCCGGCCAGCAGCGCCTGCTCGACCACCTTGCCCGTCCCGTAGCGCTCGATGGACAGCGGAACCCTGGGTCGCCAGTCGGGGTGTTCATCCCCCTCGCTGACCCACGTCACGCCGCTCAGATCCACCCCGTACTCGTGCTGCAGAATGGCCCTGGCCCACAGCGCCTGGCTGTTGACGTAGGCGGTGACGCCGATTCGCTTGCCCGCCAGGTCGCGTGGATCGCGGATGTCCGAGTCCGCCCGGACGAAGAGGTAGCCGTGCCGGAATACTCGAAGCGGGAAGACCGGTATCGCCGTGTACTCTAAGCCAAGCGGCTTGCCGGTCAGGTACATGGCAATCGACCATTCGGCGACCTCGAACTCGCCGTTGAGCACCCGTTGATGCCGCTCGTGCGGCACGATGACCATGGTGTTGAGGTCTACTCCCTCAACCTCCACGGTCCGGTCCACGAACGCGTGGGTCAGATCATAGTCGCTGCACGCCATCGTCAGTCGCAGCTTCGACATGTGTGCCTCCATGCTGAGTGCTGAGTGCTGCTGATTTGAGATTTGAGATTGCAGAGTGCAGATTGAAATCTGCACTCTGCAATCTCAAATCTCAAATCAGCAGCACTCCGTTCTGCGCACCTCCACGCGCGTCTCTCGGTCGCTCAAACCAGGGTAGTTGCACATGGTGATGGGCCGGATATGGAAGTAGCCGCCCGCCAGCTCGATCGGATTCAGCGGAGAGGCCATGACGTTCTTGAAGTGCTGCCAGCCGGGGAACTGGTAGTTCTCCCACTGGTGATAGATCATGGCCTGCCCCGGCCGCACCGCTGGCGAGACGATGGTCCGAATCTGGAATGAGCCTGCGTCGTTGAAGACCTCCACCAGGTCCCCGTCCTGGATGCCCCTCGCCCGGGCGTCCTCGACGCTCAGGAACATGGCCGGCTCGCCCCGCTGCAAGTGCAGCAGCACGCTATCGTCCGCCCAGCTGCTGTGGATGCTCCAGCGGGCGTGCCCGCCGGTCACCTGCAGGGGATAGTCGCCCCCAGCCCTGGGGGGATCCTTGTGGACCGGCAGGTGCTCCTCCAGCTCCCGGAACAGCTCGTGGTCCAGGTAGAACTGGATGCGCCGGGTCAGAGTGGGATAGGGCTGCTTCTGCGCGGTGTGGCGGGTCAGCGGCACCATCGGCTCGCCGGGCACGATCTCGCACGCATTCCCGATGGCTCGCATGCCCGAACCTACCCCGGTATAGGCCGCGAACCCGCGCTCCTTGAACACCTCCCAGTCGAGGTGCTCCACGTTGCTGGCGTTGAGGTACGCGTCCCTGGCCACCCCCTCCTCGTCGTCTTCAGTGTAGAGTCCACCGAAGGTGACCTTCTGCTCCAGTCCGGCGAAGCGGCGCTCCACCCCGCGGCTATCGCGGTAGCTGGCCAGGCCCCGCTCCCTGGCCCGCCGCTCGATCGCCCGCGCCAGCAGCACGAACACTCCCCAATCGCTCCTGGACTCGTACAGCGGCGCCGTGGCTCGATTGATCAGGTGGGCAAAGGGACTATCCGGCATGCCCATCACCACCGTCGAGGTCCGCTCGTACCAGCCTGAGACCGGGAGCACGAGGTCGGCGTAGAGCGCGCTGGTGTTCCAGCGCCAGTCGATCGCCACCAGCAGACGCAGCTTGGGCAGCAGGTGCTGCAGCAGAGTCCCCGTGGCCCGCACGCGCTTCAGGACATTGCCGCCCCAGGCGAACAGCACCCGCGGCTCCTTGCCCCCCGCCGGCGCAGGGAACTGCCAGCCGCGGGCGAAGGCCTGCTGCACGTACTCCGCCAGCGGGCGCTTCAGGTGCGGGTCCCAACTGTTATGCTGCTCGCTCAGCTCCAGCAGGCCTCCGTGCAGGTAGTACATGAGCGAGGAGGAGATGAGCGCTCCCCGCTCGAAGGCCTCGTGGACGTACTCGTACAGGATCATCTCGTCGGTGTAGCCGTCTTCTCGCCACTGGGCGTAGCGCGGGTCGGCCCCAGCCGCCGACAGGATGATCTGGTCGCCCCGCTTCTCCAGGCCACCCAGGGCGGTGTCCAGCCCCAGCCCGGGGAAGGCGTTGAAGCTGGCCCCCTTGCGGCCCATGTGGCCGCACAGGGCGAAGATCAGGATGATCGAGCGCTCGATCAGGTCGCCGTGGTAGCACTTGCCCCAGTTGGCGGTGGTGATGTTGACCACGCCCCGAGCGGCGGCCACCTCCCGCGCCAACCGTTCGATGAGCCGAGGCGGTACCCCGGTGATGGCGCTGGCCTGCGGCGGGCTGTAGTGGCGGTCCAGGTGCGCCCGCAGCAACTCCAGGACCGGCTTGACCGCCACCCGCCCCTGGAGAGTCTCCACCTCGTACGTCCCTTCCAGGGCTGGCAGCAGCCCGTCGAGCGCCAGGCTCCTGCGCGGCGCCTCGACCACCCGGCCAGAGGCCTGATCGTACAGGTAGAAGACATCCTCGCGCCCCCCGCGCTTGAGGTCCTGCTCGCGCAGGAACCTGCCCGTGGCCTCGACCACCAGCAGCGGCAGATCGGTCTGCTCGCGCACGAAGTCGGCCTTGAACAGCCCCTCGCGCAGAATGACCTGGCACATGGACAGAGCCAGCGCAGCGTCGCTGCCGACGTTGACCGGCACCCACAGATCGGCATGGATGGACGAGGGGCTGTAGTCCGGGGTAATGGCGATGACCCGGGTGCCGTGGTAGCGGGCCTCGGGGATGAAGTGGTAGTTGGGAATGTTGGTGTAGGCCGGGTTGCCGCCCCAGACCAGGATGACGTCGGCGTAGAACCAGTTGTCGGCCGAGCACTCCAGCATCACCTTGCCCAGGGTGATGGCCACCCCCTGGTGGTCGTCGCCGTTGTCCGCCGTCACGTTGGACGCGGGCGCGCCCAGCGCGCTGAAGAAGGCGTCCCCTCCGGCGCCTTCGCTCACGATATTCATCACGTGGGTCCCGCCGCCCTGGACGATGGCCTCGGGACCGTCCGTGATGAGGGTATCGACGATGGCGTCCGCCACCTCGGCCAGGGCCTCGTCCCAACCGAGGCGCTTCCACCTCCCCTGGCCTCGTTCCCCCACCCGCTTCATGGGATACCTGATGCGGGTGGGGTCGTACATGCGCCGCGCGTAGCAGGCGCCCTTCTGGCAGCCCCGAGGGTTGAAATCCGGCGCGCAGGGATCGTTGGGATGGGGGTAGTTGCCAACCTGCTCTTCCCGCAGCACCACCCCATCCTTGACGTAGAGGTTGAAGCTGCAGTCCCGCTGGGCCGAGCAGTTGCTTCCGTGCGTGGCCTTGACCACCCGGTCCCAGGCCCACTTGCGCCGCCGCAACTCCAGCAGGCTATACGGGGAGACGGCTCCTGGGCTGAAGCCATCCCCTGCCTGCAATCCCTCCAATTCCAGGCTCAGCGTCGCCACGTTTGGCTTCTCCACAGGTCAGAGTGCGAGAACCGGGGCGCCAGGCTGTGGGAGCGATGCGCAAAGCTATCAGGGGAAACGCGGTGGGATCTGTCGAACCTCTCTGCGGGAGAGCTTGGTCTTGCGGTCTTCAACCCGCGCGAGCCAGGCCGCCGAACGGCAGCGTAGCCACAGCATTCAGGAGGGCAATGGTACGCATCACGGGATGGAAGGTCAAGAGGCGAGGCGCCTCGTGCCGATGTCAGATGATTATGTCCGAGCTGATTGAATGACCCTACTTCGCTGCCCTGGCAGCGCAAACGTCCCGCCTGCGCTCCCAGAGAGCCACTACTGAGGGCTGGCGGCTGATGACTTCATGAGCAACGCCACCGCCTGGGCCGCCAGCCCCTCCCCGCGCCCGAGGGCGCCCAGGCGGTCGGTGGTGGTCGCCTTCACGCTCACGCATTCGACCTCCACGTCCAGGGCCCGGGCCAGGTGCTGGCGCATCTCCGGCACGCCCGGCGCCAGGCGGGGCTGCTCGGCGATCACCGTCGCGTCGACATTGCCCACCCGCCAGCCGCGCTCGGCGAGCGCCGCACGCACCCTGGCCAGCAGCTCCAGACTGGAGGCGCCGCGGTACCGCTCCTCGCTCGATGGAAACCAACCCCCTATGTCGCCCGCGGCGGCCGCCCCCAGCAGCGCGTCGATGATAGCATGGCACAGGGCATCGCCATCCGAGTGGCCGGCCAGCCCCTGCGGGTAGTCCAGCGCCACCCCTCCCAGGACCAGCGGACGGCCCTCACCGAACGGGTGGACGTCGTAGCCGATACCGACGCGCAACTGGGACATGGCCCCCCTGGCATCGAGCAGCGCCGCAGCTAGCCGCAGGTCGTCGGGCGTGGTCAGCTTCAGGTTGTCCTCGGCGCCAGCGAAGACGCGCACCTCGCCGCCGAGGCGCTCGATCAGCGTGGCCTCGTCGCCCACATCGTCGTCGCTCTCGGCCAGTGCCCGGGCCAGCAGGTCGCGCCGGAAGACCTGGGGCGTCTGGATGCGCCACAGCTCCTCACGCCGCAGCGTCTCGACGACTCGCCCGCCCTGGACGCGCTTGACGGTGTCGGCGATCGGCACGCCCGGCACCGCGGCGCCGGTGGCACGGGCCGCCTCCAGGCCGCGCAGCACCAGGTCGGGCGCAGCCAGCGGGCGCGCGGCGTCGTGGACCACCACCCAGTCGCACGCCTCCAGGCAGGCGAGGCCGCGGGCCACCGAGTCCCGCCGCCGCTCGCCCCCCACGCACACCCGCCCGCGGAGGCCCAACTCGGCCAGCAGCGCCCGCGCCTGGTCGAGTCGCGGCTCGGCCACCACCAGCACCAGCGCATCCAGTTGGCAGCGCGCCAGCAGCTCGAGCCCGTAGGCCACCACCGGCCGGCCGCGCAGCTCGACCCAGAGTTTGTCGAAGCCCATGCGGGTGGCGCGACCCGCGGCTACCAGCAGCGCCCCGCGCCGACTCATGCCCACCGCCTCATGCCGCGGTGCCGTGGCCGCTATGGGTGGTGCTGTGGCTGCTCTTGGGCTGGGCGAAGATCATCCGCCCAGCCACGGTCTGGAGCACGCGCGTGACCACGATCTCGACGTTGCTGTTGAGGGACTTGCGCCCGTTCTCGACCACCACCATGGTCCCGTCGTCCAGGTAGCCCACGCCCTGCCCGTACTCCTTGCCCTCCTGGATGATCTTGACGACCATCTCCTCGCCCGGCAGGACCACGGACTTGACAGCGTTGGCCAGTTCGTTGATGTTGAGCACCTTGACGCCCTGGATGCCGGCCACCCGATTCAGATTGTAGTCGTTAGTCACGATGGAGCACCGTATCTCCCTGGCCAGGCGCACCAGCTTGGCATCCACGTCCAGGTTGCCATCGACCTCCGCGTCGCCAATCTCGATGGGCACGCTCGCGTCCTTCTGGAGCTTGTTGAGGATGTCGAGTCCGCGGCGGCCGCGGTTGCGGCGCAGCGAATCGGGGGAGTCGGCGATGCGCTGGAGCTCCTCCAGGACGAAGCGGGGCACGACCATCGGCCCAGCGAGGAAGCCCGTCTGGACCACGTCGGCGATGCGCCCATCGATGATCGCGCTGGTGTCCACGAGGACGCGGTGCGACGCCTCCGCCCCGCTCCGCGTCCTCCCCCAGTCGCGCGGCAGGCCCACCAGCCCGAAGATCTCCCGCTTGTGGGTGATCAGCGTGGTCATCCCGAAATAGCCGAGCAGGAGGCTCGCGGCCAGCGGCAGCAAGCGCCCCAGGAACGAGGGCAACAACGACAGCGGCAGCGCCAGCAGGACACCGATCAACAGACCGATAATGAGACCGATAGCCGCGGCAACGATGTCGCTGGCGGAGGTGTGGGTGATCTTGTGCAGCACCCAGAGAAATGGCCGTGTGGTGACGTACGGCGTCAGCAGGAAGGCGGCTAAGAAGCTGGCGGTGGCTATGGAGAAGAGGAGGAGATAAACGAATTGGGGAGATGATTGCGTGAGGTCGACGACGCCGCTCGCAAGCTCCCAGCCACCGTACCCAGCGAGGATACCGCCAATGAAGCGCAGCACCAGCTCGACGCTCACTGGGACTTCCTCCTCGGTACTCTACACTCGTGCAGTTATAACAACTCTACCACGTGAAGCTCTCAGCGCTCAGCAGTCAGTTTTCAGCGATAAGCCCTCCGTACCGTTGTGCCCGGCTCGGCCCGTCTGAGAAAACTCTACCACCGCTTTGCCAGGGTGTCAAAATGGGGGCGTCGATGTGCATCTTGGCATACGTATGCAAGTATGCTAGAATGGTTGGTATGAAAGACACCGTCCGCACCACCATTGTTCTGCCGCGCGACCTCCTGCGCAGAGCCAAGATGCGCAGCGCGCTCACGGATAAGAGCCTCAGCCAGCTCATTGCCGAGACTCTGGAAAGGACGCTGTGCGAGGGACCGCGGGAGCAAGCGCCTCCGCTTCCCCTGGGCAAGTACGACCTGCACATCTCCCAGGCGCCCAGCAGGAAGGAACTCTATGCAGCGGCTCTTCGGCCAGAAATGCCTTCTTGATACGAACGTCCTGCTTTACGCGCTCGACAAGAGCTCCAGATACTTCGCTCAGGCTTCAGGGCTACTGACCGGTTGTGTCGAAGGGCAGGTATCGGGCTTCGTCGCCCATCAGAACCTCCTGGAGCTCCTGCACGTCCTGACTGTCTACTATCACGTGCCCGCATCTGAAGCGCTCCGCGATGTCAGAGCACTGGCAGACCACCCCAGACTATCTATCATCTACCCGACGAGCCAGACCCTCTCGCTGTTCTTCCAGCTTGCCCAGACGCACGTAGCGAGCAGGATTGAAATCTTCGATCTCTACCTGGCGGCCACTATGAAGCAAAGTGGGCTCGCAAAGATCGTCACCGCCAACACCAAGGATTTCAGGCACATCACCGATTTGGAGATCATCGACCTCGCCACGCTCACCCTCTGAGCCGGCCGGTGCTACAATGGCGCCCTACGAGGGGAGAACCCACGTAGCATGGGGACTCCCCTCCACTGGCAGGGAGGGGCCGGGCGAGAGGTCCTTCACCCACCCAGCGCCAGCTTGGCGGCCTCGCGCAACGTGCGCACTGGCTGGAGGTCCAGGCCGAGGCCCTTCAACTGGGCGACGTGCTGGGTGCGGGGCACGAGCGCCCGCTCGAAGCCCAGCTTCGCGGCCTCCTTGAGACGCTTGTCCAGTTGGCCCACGCTGCGCAGCTCGCCCGAGAGGCCCACCTCGCCCAGCGCAACCAGGCTGGAATCGATCGGCGTGTCGCGGAAGCTGGAGAGGATGGCTAGAGCGGCGCCGAGGTCGGCGGCCGGCTCGTCGATCCGCATCCCGCCCACCACGTTGAGGTAGATGTCGTGGTCGTGCAGGGGCACGCTCAGCCGGCGGCTCAGCACGGCGTTGACCAGCAGCAGGCGGTTGAAGCCCATGCCGTTGCTCACCCGGCGGGGCACCGCCAGCCCGCTGCGATTCACCAGCGCCTGGACCTCGACCAGGATGGGGCGGGTCCCCTCCAGCGTCACCACCACCACCGACCCGCTGGCCGCCTCGCCGCGCTCGGCCAGGAAGGCTGCGGAGGGGTTGGAAACCTCCACCATCCCCTCGCCCTGCATCTCGAACACCCCCACCTCGTGGGTGGGCCCAAAGCGGTTCTTGGAGCTGCGCAGCAGGCGATAGGCCTGGAAGCGCTCCCCCTCCAGGTAGAGCACCGCGTCGACCATGTGCTCCAGCACCTTCGGGCCAGCGATAGCGCCCTCCTTGGTGACGTGGCCGATCAGGAAGATGGGGATGCCGCTCCCCTTGGCCAGGTGGGCGAAGCGCAGGGTACACTCACGCAACTGGGACACGCTGCCGGGGGCGGCCTCCAGCTCGCGGTCGAAGACGCTCTGGATGGAGTCGATGACGACCAGGCCGGGCGCTGTCGCCTCGATGTGCTGGAGGATGCTGGCCAGGTCGGTATCGCTCAGCACCAGCAGGTCGGGCGCGTCCAGCCCGAGGCGGCGCGCCCGCAGGCCCACCTGGCCCAGCGATTCCTCGCCCGAGACGTAGAGCGCCGGACCGTTGAGCCGGGCGACCGCGTCCGAGACCTGCATGAGCAGGGTGGATTTGCCCACTCCGGGATCGCCGCCCACGAGCACCACCGAGCCGCGGACGATGCCGCCCCCCAGCACCCGCGCGAACTCCTCGATCGGCACCGGGAGGCGCTCGAAGCCGTCGGTTTCCAGGTCGCGCAGCCGCCGAGGCTGAGAGCTGGGCAGCCCGGGCCGGGCGCTCGCGGCGCCGCGACTCACTGCCGGCTCGATGCTCTCCTGGAGGCTATTCCAGGCCTCGCAGTGCGGGCAGCGCCCCATCCAGCGGGTCGACCGCCCACCGCACTGCTGGCACTGGTATTCGGTCCGCACCTTGGCCATGTTCGCCTCGCTGCCCGGGCGCGGCATGCCGCGCCCGTCCCCGGTAGGGGCAGGCCCCCGTGCCTGCCCCTCCGCGCCCGTCCCCGGTAGGGGCAGGCCCCCGT
>JACQUR010000118.1 GCA_016210245.1 Chloroflexota bacterium | reverse complement strand
GGCGCGGGCTCGGCGGGGAGCGGCGCCAGCAGCAGGCGCGGCTCGTGGATGAGGGCGCGGCAGATAGCGACGCGCTGCTGCATGCCGCCCGACAGCTCGCGCGGGTACTTCTGGCTGAACTCCTCAATGCCCGCCAGCTTCAGCAGGCCGAGCGCGCGATCCACGTAGGCGCGGCGGTCACGGCGCAGGATCTCGATCGGCAGCAGAATGTTGTCCAGCACCGTGCGCCACTTGAGGAGCACCGGCGCCTGGAACACCATGCCCACGTCCGAGACCGGCCCGCGCACGAGCTCGCCGAAGATCTCGACCTCGCCGCTGGTCGGGCTGACTAGCCCGGCCAGGATCTTCAGAATCGTGGTCTTGCCGCAGCCGCTTGGCCCGACGACGGTGACGAACTCCTCGTTCCGCACCTCGAACGAGATGCCTTCGAGTGCCTTCACCACCCCGCTGCGGGTGCCATACAGCTTCTGGACCGCCTGCACCCTGATGGCCAGGCCAGCCATCTCCACCGCTGATCCGCTGCGAAGGCGCGTAACCGCCATCATCTCTCCTGAGTGCTGGGTGCTGAGTGAGGTCCCCTACTCAGGACTCAGGACTCAGCACTCAGCACTGCCCTACGCCCTGGGAACGAGCCCCTTGGGCGCGAACTCGGCGGTCCAGATCTCGTCGAGCGCCACCTTGCGCTTCAGCTCGAAGTTGTCCTGGACCAGGTCGAGGGTTTGCTGCATCTTGTCCTTGCTCATCGTGCCCACGCCGTTCTTCTTCACCTCGTCCACCAGCAGGAAGTCGAGGGCGATCTGCAGCTCCTCGCGCGAGGTCTCCTTGTCCAGGGCCGGGTTGTACTTGAGGGTCATGGTGTTGGCCTCGTCCGGGTTCTGGGCCGCCCACACGATCCCCTCCCCCAGCGCTTGCAAGACCTCCTTGACCATGCTGGTCTCGTTCTTCAGCAGGTCCTCGTGGACGACGATGCCGTTGTTGTACATGTCGAGGCCCCACTCGGCGTACAGGAGCACCGTGGCCTCCTCGTTCTGCTTCCTGGCGCCGCGCACGTAGGTCGGCCAGGAGGTGTAGAACTCGTAGGAGCCCTGGGCTCGCCCGGCCAGGACCGCGGGCAGCTTCGACGGGAAGTCCGTGGTAATGATGTTCATCTTGTTCTGGTCGAAGTTGTTGATCTTGGCGAAGGCAGGCAGCAGGTTCCGGCCGGCGTCCCCGGCGACCGCGGCGATCGTCTTGCCCTCCAGGTCCTTCGGTTTGGCGATGCCGTACTTCTTGAGCGACATGATGCTCATCAGGTTACGGTAATGGGTCATGAAGGTCTGCTTGATCATCGCGCCCTCGGCCCGGGCGATGATCAAGGCGCCGGTATCGGCCAGCCCGAAGTCGGCTGCCCTGGCGCCGATCTTCCGCGCGGTATCGGCCGAGCCCTGCGCAGAGGCGAACTTCATGTTGATCCCAGCCTTGCGAAACTCGCCGTGCTCCTGGGGAGCGTAGTACAGCGCGTGTTTGCCGTAGGGCGTCACGTCCAGCAGGAACTGCAGCTCGCGGAGCTGCTTCTGGGCCGGGGCCTGCTGGGCCGGCGCGGTCGTCGCCGCCGGCTTGGTCCCCGGCTCGGGCTTGGCCGGCGCAGCGGGCGAGGGCGCCGCGGCCGGCGCGCAGGCCGCCAGCAGGCTGGCCGAGGTGACGCCCAGCCCAGCGCCCACGGCCACCCGCAGGAACGTGCGTCGGTTCAGTCGTCGGAGATCGTGGTCTGCCATTGAGCCTTTGCTCCTTGCCATCGGATAGCTCCCTCCACTTCCTGAGTGCTGAGGGGATTTGAGATTTGAGCGTGCAGAGTGCAGATTGCAATCTGCACTCTGCAATCTCAAATCTCAAATCCCCTCAGCACTCAGCACTGCTCACAGGGTGACTGGTATCTCCTCGCCCTCGGTAACCCCCCAGGGGACCAGCAGTCGCTCGACCAGGACGATCAGCCCGAACAGGCCCAGGCCCATCAGCGACAGCAGGATCAGCGCGGCGAAGCTCATAGCGGTCAGCAACTGGTAGTTGGCGGCGACGATCAGGTAGCCCAGCCCCTGGTTGCCGCCCACGAACTCGCCAATGATCGCCCCGATCACTGCCAGGGTGATCGCCACCTTGAGGCCGCTGAAGATGAACGGAAGCGAGTAGGGGAAGCGGATCTTCACGAACTCCTGCCAGCGGCTGCCCTTCAACACCTTCACCAGCTCGAGCAGCTCCGGCTCGGCGGCGCGCATGCCCGTGGCGGTGTCGACTACGATGGGGAAGAACGCCACCAGGAGGGCGATGGTGGTCTTCGACTGCAGGCCGTAGCCGAGCCAGATGAGCAACAGGGGCGCAATGGCGATCTTGGGCACGATCTGCAGGACCAGGATCACCGGGTACACCAGGCTCTGCAGCAGGCGCGAGTAGACGATGGCGATGGCAGCGAGGATGCCCAGCACCATCGCCAGGAGGAAGCCGATCGCCGTCTCATAGAGCGTGATCCAGGTGTGCTGGGCGTACAGGTCGGCCTTGCCCAGGAACTCGACCCACACCGCGCTGGGCGCCGGCACCAGGAAGGACGGCACCTTGAAGGCCCACACCACAGCCTCCCAGAGGCCGATGGTCACCACGAGGGTGAGCATGGCGATGAGCAGCTCGCGCGGTCGGATCGCACTCATAGACTGCTCCGCGGTCCCTACTGGCTGGGCACCAGGTACTCCAGCGGGTCGATCTCGTCCGTGCCGGGCACCGAGATCTCATCGGGATAGTTGGGCTTGCGGGTGGCGTCGATGCCCATCTTGGTCACGATGTGGGACCCGCGCTGCGGATCGTAGGAGGCGGGGTCCAGCGGCGAGCCACGGGCGTGGGTGACCATGAAGATGTCCGTGTCGGCCCGCACCCGGGTGGCGATGGCGTGGACCACGTCCGAGTCGTTCAGGATATCCACGTCGTCGTCCACCACCACCACGTACTTGAGGAACGGGTCTGCCGCAAAGGCCGCCATGGCTGCGTTCTTCGGATCGCCCTCGATGAGCTTCTCCATGGCGATGTAGCAGACGTAGCGGCACCGCCCCGACGGGGGCACGTACACCCCCTTCACCGCCGGCGAGGCGATCTTCACCGTTTTCTCGATGTAGCTCAGCCGCGTCACCCCGCTCAGGAGCAGGTTGTCCGGGTGCCCCACGAAGGACGACTGGTACATGGCGTCGCGCCGCCTGGTGATCGCCTTGATCTTGACCACCGGGTTGATCCGCTGCGGCCCGTACGTGCCCGGATACTCCCCAAAGGGCGCCTCCGGCCGCCGCAGGTCCGGCAGGATCTCTCCTTCGAGCACGATCTCCGCATCGGCCGGCACCTCCAGGTCTACCGTCTCGGCCTTGACGGTCCGCAGCGGCTCGCCCAGCATCGCCCCGGCAAAGGTGAACTCGTCGGTATCGAAGGGCGTGAAGCTCAGACAGCCCAGGTGGACCGCCGGGTGGTGGCCGATGAAGATGGCCACCGGCGTGGGCACGCCCCGCTTCAAGTGCTTCTTGAGGATGTAGTGCCCGTGCGCCGTCTCCGAGATCTGGATGCCAAACTCGTCCCGCCCCTGGCGCATCAGCCGATAGATGCCCGCGTTGCGCACCCCCGTATCCGGGTCGCGCATGACCTCGAAGCAGCAGGTGATGTAGGAGCCAGCGTCCTTCTCGTGGTAGGTCAGCAGCGGCAGGTCGTAGACGTTCACCTGGTCCCCGGTCAGGATCACCTCTTTGACCGGCGCCTCCTCCCGAGGCACCAGCGCCGGCTCCAGCGGGTGGTCCTCCCGCCGACCGTACTGGCGGATGAAATCGGGCACCGAGGCCTCGGCCGGCAGCCCGATGGCCATCGCCAGACGCTGGAAGCTGGCATGGACGTTGGTGACCACCGGGAGGCGCGAGCCGCGCACGTTCCGAAAGACAACCACCGGGTAGCGCCCCTGGCGCTCCAGTTGAGCCAGCAGCGCCGTGACCTCGAACTTCGGGTCGACCTCGCGATCGACGAAGAACAACTGGTCGGGATGCTGCTGCTGGAGGAAGGCCAGGAAGCCGCGCAGGTCGCGGCCCGTCGCCAGGCCCGCGGCGCCAGCCTGGAGCGCCGCTGCCCCGGCCCTGCCCGGCAGGACCGAGAAGTCCATACCGTAGGTGCCCGCGGCCTCCCTGGGAGTCCCACCCCTCGACCCCTCACGAACGCCTGTCATCCTGTCTCAATCTCCTCTCCGTGGGCCCGTGGTCCACCGGACGCCGATGAAACGCCTGGCCGGACAGACTTCCCCCTGTGGGGGACCTCGCGCGCCCGGTGCGCAGCGATGCCCTTGCTCGGGACCTGTGCTCCAACCCCAGCCACGACGACGGACGGCGCAAAGATAGATGGTATATATTCCATGGGTCGTAGCAGGGTCAAGTCTACGTGAGCTACCATGAGCAGCCAGTGGTCAGTGGTCAGTGGTCAGTGGTCAGTGGTCAGTGACCACTGACGGCTCGCAAGGAGAGGATCGTGTCGATCGTCGAGGACAAGCTGCGCGCGCTCGGGCTCGAGCTGCCGCCTCCTGCTCCGGCCGTCGCGAACTACGTGGGTGCCGTGCGCACGGGGAACCTGGTGTTCGTCTCGGGCCACGGCCCGTTCCGAGACGGCCAATTCGTGTACCGGGGCAAGCTCGGGCTCGACCTGGACACGAAGACCGGGTATGAAGCCGCTCGGCTGGTGATGCTCAACTGCCTGGCCTCCCTCAAGCAGGAGATCGGCGACCTCGACCGGGTCACGCGAGTGGTCAAGCTGCTGGGGATGGTCAACTCCACGCCGGACTTTGGCGAGCAGCCGCAGGTCATCGACGGAGCCTCCGATCTCCTGACCGAGATCTTCAGCGAGCGCGGCAAGCATGCGCGTTCGGCGGTGGGCATGGGCGCGCTTCCGTTCGGCATCGCGGTGGAGATCGAGATGATCGTCGAAGTCGAGCCGAGGTGAGGGAGATGATTCCCACTCGCCAGGACGAGTTCAAGCAGTGGCTGGAACTGGTCGCCAGCGTCCACCGGCCCTTCCGGTTCACCCCAAACCAGGAACTGGCCTGGACGCCGCTGCGCGCGCCGCTCGCGGAGTGCCAGGTGGCGCTGGTCACCACGGCCGGCCTGCACCGCGCCGACCAGCCCCCCTTCGAGGTCGAGGACGAGGCCGGCGACTGGAGCGTTCGTGAGATCCCGGACGACACCCCGGCCAGCGCGCTGCGGTTCAGCCACACCCACTACGACACCCGAGGTGTCGACCAGGACCCCAACGTCGCCTTCCCGCTCGACCGCTTGCACGATCTGGTGGCCGAGGGCTTCGTCGGTCGGGCCTCCCCGGTCCACTTCGGCTTCATGGGCTACGTGCCCAATCCCGCCCCGCTGCGCGACCAGAGCGCGCCCGAGGTCGCCCGCCGGCTCAAGGCGCTGGGCACCGATGTGGTGGTCCTGACCCCCGGCTGACCGATGTGCCATCACTCCGTGTGTGTGATCCAGAACGTCTTCGAGCGCGCCGGCCTGACCACCATCGCCGTGACGATGCGTCCGGACATCACCGAGGGGACGCGGCCCGTGCGGGCCCTCTACCACCGCTTTCCGTTGGGCTACCCCATGGGCGAGGCCAACAAGCCCGACCAGCAGCGCACCATCCTTCGGAACACACTGGCGAAGATCGCCGACTTCGAGGCGCCAGGCCGGATCATCGACATGCCGTATCGGTGGCGGCGGATGTAACCTCGGCCCAGACGGTCTCGAAAGAGCGCACCAGCAACCAGCACGCTTGACAGCCGCCCGGGGCTGCGCCTAACATACGTTCAGGTCTGATGGCCGTTCCCGACTCGACTGCTGGGGGAGCCGAGAGGCTGAGAATCCGCCACCGCGGATAACCCCTGGAACCTGATCTGGGTAGTACCAGCGAAGGGAATGCGGAGCACCGAGTCTCACTCACGCCGCTTCTGCTTCGCTGAGGCGGCGTTTTGTTGCCGCGAAGGGAGAGCTTTCCTATGGATGACGCGCTGGAAATTGCCGGCAAGCGCTTCCGGTCACGGCTGTTGCTGGGGACAGGGAAGTATCGCTCGACCGAGGAGATGCTCGCGGCCTTCGAGGCCGCGGGGACGGAGATCGTCACCGTCGCCATCCGGCGACTCGACCTGGACAACCCCACCAGGAAGACCCTGCTGGACGAGATCGATTGGTCGCGCTACACCGTCCTGCCCAACACCGCGGGCTGCTACACGGCCGACGAGGCCGTGCGGGTCGCCCGCCTGGGGCGCGAGCTGACCGGCTCCACCTGGGTCAAGCTGGAGGTCATCGGCGACCCGAAGTACCTGCTGCCGGACACGGCCGGGACGCTGGAGGCGGCCAGGAGGCTGGTGCGGGAGGAGTTCGCCGTGCTGCCCTACATCGCGGACGACCCCATTCTAGCCCGCCAGCTTCAGGAGATCGGCACGGTCACGGTGATGCCGCTCGGCTCACCCATCGGCTCGGGCCAGGGCATCCCGTACTTCGAGCGGATCAAGATCATCGTCGAGCAGGCGCGGGTGCCGGTGGTGGTCGACGCCGGCCTGGGCGCCCCCTCGGACGCCTCGCTGGCCATGGAGGTTGGCGCCGACGCATGCCTGGTGAACACAGCCATCGCCCGGGCTGAGAACCCGGCCCAGATGGCCAGGGCGTTCGGCCTGGGCGTGGAGGCCGGCCGCGCTGCGCGCCAGGCCGGCCGCATCCCCCGGCGGGCCTACGCGGAGGCCTCCAGCCCGCTCGAGGGCGTGGTGCGATGACCGCGCTCCCGCGCCCGCTGCTGTACCTGGTGACGGACCGACGCGCCGCCCGGGAGCCCCTCGCCGCGGCGGTCGCCCGCGCGGTGGAGGGCGGGGTACACCTGGTCCAGGTGCGGGAGAAGGACCTCTCCGCCCAGGAGCTGTTGCGCCTGGTGGAGGAGGTGCGCCTGGCCGTGGCCGGGCGAGCGCTGGTGCTGGTGAACGATCGCCTGGACGTGGCCCTGGCCGCGGACGCGGATGGAGTCCACCTGCCGGGCAACAGCCTGCCGCCGCCCGCGGCCCGCAGGCTGCTCGGCCCGCGGCTGCTCGGGCGCTCGGTCCACAGCGCCGAGGAGGCGGCGGAGGTGGAACACCAGGGCGTGGACTACCTCCTGCTCGGCACCATCTTCCCCACCAACTCCAAGCCCGGCCACCCGGGGGCTGGCCTGGAACTGGTCCGACAGACGCGCGCGCGCTGCTCGCTCCCGCTGATCGCCATCGGTGGGCTCAACGCCGACAACGCCGCCTCGGCCATCGAAGCCGGGGCGGACGGGGTGGCCACCATCTCCGCGATCCTGGGTGCTGCCGACCCCGCCGCCGCCGCGGCCCGCCTGCGGGAGGCGGTGGAGACAGCCTGGGCGCGGCGAGAGGCCCTCACCCCAGCCCTCTCCCCCTGGGAGAGGGAGCCCCCTCTCTCCCAAAGGGAGAGGGAGCCCCCTCTCCCAGGGGGAGAGGGAG
>JACQUR010000122.1 GCA_016210245.1 Chloroflexota bacterium | reverse complement strand
GTCCGTCATCGCCTGTTCGCGCGAATGTGCTCCCCGGTTCGAGCGAATCGGCGATCACCCGTCAGATGTCGGATTGCGAATGTCCCGTCCCCAAATCCGCAATCCGCAATCCGCAATCCGCAATCCGAGCATCAGACATCAGACATCCGATGTTGGTTCCGGCGCAGGCTGGCGAAGAGGGCCGCGGCCTCGGACCGACGGCGCAGGTGGAGCTTCTGGAGGATGTTGCCCACGTGGGTCTTGATCGTGTTCTCGCTCAGACACAGCGTCTCGGCGATCTGGCGGTTGGTCTTGCCCTCGGCGATCAGGGGCAGGACGTTGCGCTCCTGGTCGGACAGGGCGGCCAGCGCGGGGGGGCTGCCGTTGGCTTGCGTCCCGAGGCGCCGCAGTTGGTCCAGCACGGTGCGGGTGACGGCCGAGTCGAGCAGCGACTCGCCGCGCGCGGCGGTTTCGACCGCCTCGACCAGGCGCTCGCCCCTGGTGTGCTTGAGCAGGTAACCGGCCGCGCCGGCCATGACCGAGGCGACCACGGCCTCCTCGTCGGTGTAGGAGGTGAGCATGAGCACGGTGGTCTCCGGGCGCTCGGAGCGGATGTCGCGGCAGGCCTCCACCCCGCTCCCGCCGGACAGGCGCACGTCCATGACCACCACGTCCGGCTGCAGGCAGCGGGCCTCGGCCACCGCCTCGGCCGCGCTGGCGGCCTCCCCGATGACCCGGAAGTGCGGCACGGTAGAGAACAGCGCCTTCAGACCGAGGCGCACCACCTCGTGGTCGTCCACCAGCAGCAGCTTCACCTGCGGTTCGCTCACGCCGTTGTCATCCCGCTCGCCACCATGCCTCGACCCGCGCGTCGACAGCACGTCTGCCTGGCATCGCGCCCGCGGCCCATCGAACGGCGAGCATAGCGAGCCCTCCGTCGTGTGTCAAGACCCATGCAGGTAACGCCCTGGTCGCTTCCGATGGCGGGGTGAATCGTGCTACCCTTACCGCTGCTCGATACGTCGGATCGCAGGCCGAGCTGTGGAGGGTATTCGAATGGCGCATCGATAGGGCAAGCGCTGGTGTGTCTCGGTCTGGCGAGGACAAGGACGTTTGGCACCGTTCACTCATTCAGGAGGAGAGGACATGCGCGTATCCGAGGCGAACTTGCCGCTCACTCGCAGATTGCTGGCGCTGTCCAGCGTGGCCATCCTGGCCGCGGCCGCGTGCGCGCCCCAGGCGGTAGCTCCGACGCCCGCGCCCGCGAAACCAGCGCCCACCACCGCCCCGGCGAAACCAGCGCCCACTGCAGCCCCGGCCAAAGCAGCGGCCCCCACCGCCAAGCCGGCGGCCACGGCGGCCCCGGCGGCCAAGCCGACCGAGAAGCCGGCGGCCAAGGCGGCCGAGTTCGATGAGAAAGCGGTGGCCGACTTCTACAAGGGCAAGACCGTTCGCATCATCGCCGGCGTAGCGCCGGGTGGCTCGACGGACACCAACGCCCGGATGCTCCAGAAGGTGCTCTCGAAGTACATCCCGGGCAATCCCTCCATCGTGGTGGAGAACCGGCCGGGCGCGGCCTACAAGCTGGCGGCCAACACCGTCTACAACTCGGAGCCCAAGGATGGCACGGTGATCGCCGGCATCGAGACGCGACTCGCTCTGCAGCAGGCGATCGAGGCGCCGGGGGTCCAGTATGACGCCGGGAAGTTCCAGTGGCTGGCGAGCACCTACGGAACCTTCGCCGCGTGCGCAGCGCGGGCCGACGCAGGCATCAACAGCATCCAGGAGATCGTGCAAGGCGGCAAGGAGTTGACGGTGGGAAGCTGGGGGAAGGGCAGCGTTTCCTACGATCCACCAGCCATCATGAACGCCGCCCTGGGCACCCGATTCAAGATCATCACCGGCTACGACGGTGGTGCTCCGCAGCGCCTGGCCGTGAAGAACGGGGAGTTGCAGGGGTTCTGCACCTCCTTCGAAACCATGACCAGCGTGGCGCGGGAGATGGTCGAGGGCCCGAACCCGTTGACCAGGATCATCGTGGTCGCCACCTCGGAAACTCCTGACCACCCATTGCTGAAGGGGGTACCGGCAACCGAGAAGCTGGCCAGGACCGAGGAGGCGAAGGCGCTGCTGCGGGCCGTGGCTCTGCCCGACGCGCTCACGCTCGCCTACGCGGTCGCCCCGGAGGTCCCTGTCGACCGCGTCCAGGCCCTGCGCAGAGCGTACGACAAAGCCTACACCGACCCGGAGTACATCGCCGCGGCCCAGAAGGCGCAGCAGGCGATCACGCCCAGGACCGGCGAGGAAGTGACACGCCTCGTCCGCGAGATGCTCGGCCTGCCCCAGGCCACGCTGGCCAAGCTGAAGGCAGCGATCGAGTAGCTGGAGCGCTTGCGCGGCGCTTCCCTTGAGTGCTGAGTGCTGAGTGCTGAGTCCTGAGTGGAGACAACTCAGGACTCAGCACTCAGCACTCGCTCTGCTGCAGACTGCTGGCGGGCGGCGTGCCCGGCGCGCCTATGCGGCCCGCCGCAGCTTGGTGCGCGGCACCGGCACCTGGCGGCCGCGCCCGAAATCGACGCGCACCAGGTCCCAGTAGCGCGACGCTCCGACCACCACGCCCCGCGCTCCGGACTTGAGGCCGTGGCGCTCGACCGGTTCCACTAGCTCCACCTGGTCGCCGGGCTGAAGCGACTCCTGGGTATGCAGCTCGTCCGAAAGGGCCATCGGAACTCCTCCCGCCCACAAGTGCAAACTTCAGGCCGCCAGACAGGGTGCTGGGACTTTGGACCCTGGACTTCGCCCCCTGTGAACTCAGCACTCAGAACTCAGGACTCGGAGAGGTCTGGCACGTGCTGTGCAGCACAGAAGTAGCCCCTCTGAGAGCAGCCGGTCTCGGCAGGCGCGTGAAGCGCGGGGCTCGCCTTACGCAGGAGCGCAGAAGATGAGGAGGACTTCGACCGGTGAGCGCCGCCCGACGGAACGATCAGCCTCACACAGGCATCGACCATCCCCCCCGCGTGCTGGTCATCGAGGACGAGCATGACGTGTGCGAGCTGCTGGCGGACACCCTCTCGCTCGAGGGCTACCAGGTCCGGACGAGCGAAGAGGCGCACGGTGTTCTGTCGCTCATCCGGCGCAGCCGGCCGGACCTGATCATCCTGGACCTCTGCCTGCCAGGCGTGAGCGGCATCCAATTGCTGCCGCTGCTCGCCCGCGACGCGCCGGCCGTGCCCGTCCTGATCGCCAGCGGGTCGCGTGACCTGCTGCGCGAGCACGCCGACGACCTGCGCCGCCTGTGCGCCGCCGTGCTGGAGAAGCCCTTCAGCCTCGATCAGTTCATGAGCGCGGTGAACAAGGCGCTCGCCAGCGGGCAGCGGCGCAGTTCGGCCAGCCCACCCCCCTCCCGCCGCGGCTCCTCTCGGACCCGCTCTTGAATCCAGTGCCCCCGATCTGGTACTAAGCCAAGTCGACAGTCGACAGTCGACAGTCCACAGTCGACAGTCCACAGTCCACAGTCGACAGTCCGCTCGTGCCCTGTCGACTGTCAACTGTCGACTGTCGACTTGATCTAGATTGGCGTGTCGAGGTGAGCCAGAGCGGAGGGCAGCCGTCGGCCCCAGGGCCGGGCGTGGCGAAAGCTCCTGGGGCGGGGCGCCAGCGCCGGCAACGGCACGTGCGCTGCGGCGAGTGCGGCATCCTGATCGGCCCGGGTTTCCTGGAAACCAAAGCCTTCTCTCGGCCGAACGGGCGCGGGCGCGTGTGCGGGCGGTGTCTGGAGTGGCTGCGCAGCCGGCGCGGCGGAGATTGCAGATTGCAGATTTGAGATTGCAGATTGCAGATGCAATCTGCAATCTCAAATCTGCAATCGCAGGAAGGGCGGGCAGGCGCGCCGAGCCAGCCTCGTGGTATAGTGAGCCCACTCTTACCCCACTCAACCGAGTCCCGAGTTGCAGGGCCGGAGCTGCGGGTTCCCTGTCGGGTTGGGCTCGGATAGAGGTGCCCGGTCCATGCACCTTGTCGCCAATACCAAACTCATCCGCAACCGGCAGCGCCTGGCTGGGATCTTCCACATCGCCGCCCTGGTCGTACTGGTCCTTGGCGCCGCGGTTTCGCTGCAGCCGGGGTACCTGCTCGCCTCCTACCTGGCCATGTTTGCAGGCCTCTTCCTGTACCAGGCCGCCCAGTCCAACGTGCGCCGCTGGGGTCCCCGCCAGCGCCAGGACGGCGCGCTGGTACGCCATCTGAAGGGGCTGGACGACC
This sequence comes from Chloroflexota bacterium, assembly GCA_016210245.1. GTDB lineage: Bacteria > Chloroflexota > UBA6077 > UBA6077 > JACQUR01 > JACQUR01. The sequence goes on along the minus strand of JACQUR010000122.1, from coordinate 5,281 downwards.
GCCACACCTTCGTCGCCTTCCCCTCCCCCAAGCTGCCGGACTACCTGGTCATCGGCCCGGCCGGCGTGTACGTGCTCATCGTGCGCCCACACAAGGCCACCATCTCCTGCCGCGCCGACCGATGGTCGATCGACTACGGGGGGCCGAAGCTGGTGCAGTGGCTCCGCTCGCCCCTGGGCAACCCGAGCGCAGAGGCGCAGGCAGGCGTGGAGGCGGTCAAGCAGCACCTGGCCGCGCAGGCAAGCGACGCGACCACCGGCACGGAGGACGCGGAGCAGGGCCGCCAGGAGCCGCTGGTGGGGGCGGTCATCGTGTTTACCCATCCAGATGTGCGCTTGCGGGTGGATGGTTGCGCCTACCCGGTGACGACGGCGAAAGAACTGCGCAACCACCTGCGGCGCACGAAGGGAAGCCTGAGTCCGGCGCAGGTGGCCGAGCTGCGCCAGGCGCTTGCGCCGTTCAGCGCAGAGTGACCTGGCCAGTCGGCAGCAGCCTGGCGGCCATCGTCGTCCTGCTGCTGCTGCTGCCGGCCGGCCCGGCTGGCCGCGTCGACTCGCCCATCCCTCCGCTGCCAGCCCCGGTCCCCCAGACGGATGAGCCAGACCACGCGTTCATGCCCGGCCAGGTGCTGGTGCGACTCCAGAGCTGGGCCGCTGCGGGCACCGCCGAGCGCATCGCCCGGGCGCATGGCTTCCGCGTGTCCTCCGCCATCGGGCCGCTCGGCACCTATCTGCTCTCGGTGCCCGAGGGGCACGAGGCGGCGGCCCTGGCGGCGCTGCGGGATGAGCCCGAAGTCGCCTGGGTCCAGCTCGACGGGCTTGGCCGGGCGATGCTGGTGCCCGACGACGCCTTCTACCGTCCCACGCAATGGAACCTCCGCCAGATCGGCATGGAGGCGGCCTGGGACATCACCCGCGGCGACGGCAAGGTGGTCGTGGCCGTGCTGGACACAGGCGTGGACCTGGAGCACCCGGAGCTTGCGCCAAACCTGGTGCCCGGGTACGACTTCGTCCACGACGACCCGGTGCCGGAAGATGACTCCTCCCACGGCACCCACACGGCCGGCATCATCGCCGCGCGCGGCAACAACGGCCAGGGCATCGCGGGCATTGCCTGGGAGGCCAGGATCATGCCCATCAAGGTGCTCAACGCCCGCGGCCTGGGCCCGGAGAGCGCGATGATCCGGGGCCTGGTCTACGCTGTAGACCAGGGCGCGAGGATCATCAACCTCAGTTCGGGCACCACGCGGGGCTCGGCGGCTATGGCTGAGGCGGTCGCCTACGCCTACCGCAAGGGTGCCCTGCTCGTCACCGCGGCGGGCAATAGCGGGGATAGGGGCAATCCGAGCATCTACCCCGCCGCGTACCCGGAGGTCATCGCCGTGGGCGCCACGGATCGGTCGAACGTCGCGCCACCCTTCTCGCAGCGGCAGAGCTACGTCACGGTCGTCGCGCCAGGAGTCGACATCCCGAGCGCCGCCTGGGAGGGCGCTGGGATCGGCCGCTACGCCATGGCCACCGGCACCTCCGCCGCGGCGCCCCACGTCGCTGGCCTGGCGGCCCTGATCTGGAGCCTGGAGCCCGACCTGACCAACGACCAGGTCCGGCGGCTGATCGTCGAGCATGCCGACGACCTGGGTCCGCCCGGGCGAGACGAGACCTACGGCTACGGGCTGATCAACGCCGCTCGCACCCTGGCGGCCCTGCGGCCGCAGCCGGCGACCGCGGCCCCGTCGGTCCGCCCACCAGGGACGGGTACCCCCGCCCGGGCGACGCCAACCTCCGCCACGCCCACGGCGCTCCAAACGCTCCCGACCCTGGCGCCGCTGCCCACGCCAGCGCCGCTGCCGCGCGCCCCCTCCGACTGGTACTTCGCCGAGGGCTCCACCAGGCCGCCCTTCGATACCTGGCTGCACCTGCTCAATCCCAACCCCGAGCCGGCCGAGGCGCGCATCACCTACCTGCTCACCGAGGGACCGGCCAAGGAGCAGCGGCTCACCGTGCCTCCCAACGCCCGGGCGAGCGTGCTGGTGAACCAGGTAGTCCCCGCGGCCGACTTCTCTATTCGCGTGCGCGCCGAGACGACGGTGCTCGTGGAGCGGGCGATGTTCTTCGGCCACGATGGCCACGTCACGGGAGGCGTCGCCTCGCCCTCGACCACCTGGTACCTGGCCGAAGGCGCCAGCACGCCGCCCTACGACACCTGGATCCTGCTGCAGAATCCGAATCCGCGCGCCGTGACCGCCCGCCTCGGCTTCACCACCGCCGACGGCTGGCACAAGGACTACCTCCAGCTCCTGCCGCCCAACGCGCGCCGCAGCATTTACGGCAACCTGCTCTTCCAGGCCGAAGGCTTCTCGACCATCGTCCAGGCCGACGCGCCCATCGTCGCCGAGCGGGCGATGTACTTCGACGGCGCGCGCGGGGGCCACGACGCGGTGGGGGTGAACGCGCCGGCAAAGACCTGGTACCTGGCGGAGGGCTCCACCCGGCCGGGTTTCGAGACCTGGCTCATCTTTCAGAATCCTGGCGATGCGCCGGCCGAGGTGCGCGTCCGCTACCTGCGCGAGCAGGGCGATCCGGTCGAGTCCTTCCACAGCGTGCCGGCGCGTGGCCGCGCCCGAATCTCCGTCGGCGAGCTCCTGGCCGACTACTCCTTCGGAGCCGCGATCGAGTCCAGCGTGCCGATCGTCGTCGAGCGGGCGATGTACTTTGGCGACGAGGGGCGCGGCGGCCACATCGGCAGCGGCGTGGCAACGCCGAGCGTGGAGTGGTACCTGGCCGAGGGCTCCACCAAGCCACCCTTTGAGGAGTTCCTGGCGGTGCTGAACCCGAACGTCGCCAGCGTGGACCTAGAGCTCAGCCTGCTCCCGGCCGGCGGGGGTGAGCCCCAGGTACGCCTCTTCCAGATGCGGCCGGAGAGTCGGCTGACCCTCGACCTCAACCGTCTGGCCCCGAACGGCGACTACTCGGCCAGACTCCGGGCCACCAAACCCATCGTGGTCGAGCGGTCGATGTACTTCGCCAACGGCACGGGCGGGACGAACGCAGCCGGCATGACCCGCTAGCGAGTGCTGAGTGCTGAGTGCTGAGTGCTGAGTGCTGAGTCCTGAGTGCTGAGTGCTCGGTCCTTACTCAGGACTCAGGACTCAGCACTCAGCACTCAGTGCCCTGCTCCATGAGCTTGCTCGGCGTCTCTGCGTCTCGGCGGTGTGGCAGCGCGTGCTTCCCCTGCCCATGCTCCAGCCGGGGATGGCTGCACCTATAATGCCAGTATGGAGCCCGAACCCGGCGACGTGTGGCGGCAAGCAGGATACGCGGAGGCGGACGGAGCGCTGCTGCTGGCGCGCAACGTGGCCATGCTGGAGGCGGTGGGGCGCGGCCAGGCGCCGCCCACCCTGCGCTGGTACCGCTACGAGCGCGCGTGCGTGGTCCTGGGCTACGGCCAGACGGTGCGCGCAGTCGACCCGCAGGCCTGCGCCGCCCACGGGGTGGCGGTGCTCCGCCGCCCGGCGGGCGGGTCGGCGGTGCTGGCCGACCGCGGCCTGCTGGGGCTGGCGATCGCCCTGCCGCTCCCTCACCCCCTGGCGCTCGCCGACCTGACCGAATCGTATCGCTGGCTGGGCGAAACCCTGGCGGCGGCTCTGGCCGGATTGGGCATCCCAACCCAACTCGTCAGCATCGCCGAGGCGCGGGCCGACGCGCAGGCGGCCCGCGCGGCTGCAGACGAGGCCGACCGGGTGCGCAGCCTGGCCTGCTTCGGCACCTTCTCGCCCTACGAGGTCGCCGTCGGCCAGCGCAAGCTGGTCGGCCTGGCCCAGGTGCGCCGCGGCCACGCCGCCCTCTACCAGGTCGGCTTCCTGCTCCGCTCGTCCACCGCCCTGCTGGCCCAGCTCCTGGCTTGCTCCCCTGCGGAGCGCGCTGCCCTGGCCCGGGCACTGGAGCAGCGGACCGTCGACCTGCACACCCTGCTCGGCCGCGAGGTCGAGCCCCAACAGATCATCGCCGCGGTGGAGCGGGAGCTCCAGGCGCGCTGGCGCGTCCGGCTGGTTCCAGCGCCGCTCACGGCCGAAGAAGAGGCCGCTGCACACGAGGCGCTGTCGCGGGTGGTCCAATTGCCGCTGGAGGGAGGTTGGAGGTTGAAGACAGAAGCCTAACAGCAACTGCCGCCTGCGCAACCTCCAACCTTCAACCTCCAACCCCCTCCAGCGCATCCGCAATCAACGCCCCGATCGCCAGCGACGACGTAGCGCCCGGCGAGGGGGCGTTGCGGACATGGAGCGTCTCGGCGACGTGGTGGACCACGAAGTCGTCCACCAGCTTGCCCTCGCGGTCCAGCGCCTGAGCGCGCACGCCGGACGGGCCCGGCCGCAGGTCGGCTGGCTCCAGCTCCGGAACGTAGCGGCGCAGCGCGTCCAGGAAGGCGCGCCTGCTCACGTCGCGTACCATCTCGGCCAGGCCCACCTTCCAGTACTTCGCGGCCAGCTTGCGGAAGCCCGGGAAGGCCAGCACCTCGGCCAGGTCGCGCAGGTCGACGTCGGCCAGCCGGTAGCCTTCGCGCGCGAAGGCGAGCACCGCGTTCGGCCCCAGCCAGACCTCCCCATCCAGGCGGCGAGTGAAGTGGACGCCCAGGAAGGGAAAGGCCGGGTCCGGCACCGGGTAGACCAGGTTCCGCACCAGGTGGCGCCGCTCGGGGCGGAGCACGTAGTAGTCGCCCCGGAAGGGCACGATGCGCGGGTCGGGCGGCGCGCCGCTGAGGGCCGCCACGCGATCGGCGTGCAGGCCCGCGCAGGCGACCACGGTGTGCGCCTCGATCTCGCCCCCCGTGGTCTCCAGCAGCGCACCGCCAGCACCGCGGCGCACGCCGAGCACCCGGTGGCTGACGCGGATCTCAGCGCCCATCGCCCGCAGCTCCTCGGCGTAGCTTGCGGCCACCCGAGGGTAGTCGACGATGCCCGTGTTCGGGGACCAGAGGGCGCGCAGGCCGACCACGTGGGGCTCCAGCTCGCGCAGCCGCTCCGGGCCGATCAGCTCCAACCCCTGGACCCCGTTGGCCAGCCCGCGCCGGTACAGCTCCTCCAGCCGCGGCAGCTCGGACGGCTCTGTGGCGACGATGACCTTGCCACAGCGCTCGAAGGGAATGCCGCGCTCCTCACACAAGCGCATCAGCGCTGCCGAGCCGGCCACGCAGGTCCTGGCCTTCATCGAGCCCGGGGCGTAGTAGAGACCGGAGTGGATGACGCCGCTGTTGTGGCCGGTCTGGTGCTGGCCCAGCGCCCACT
>JACQUR010000127.1 GCA_016210245.1 Chloroflexota bacterium | reverse complement strand
GAGTACCCCTTATGCATGGAGTAGGTGTCCATCATCCAGGCCATGACCTGGGCGTTGGTGCCCATGTCCGGCGCCGGGATGTCGCTCTCCGGGCCGATGACGCCCTCCAGTTCGGTGGTGAAGCGCCGCGTCACCTGCTCCAGCTCGCGGGCGCTCAGTCTGGTGGGGTCGCACGCCACGCCCCCCTTGGCGCCGCCGAAGGGAAGGCGCACCAGCGCGCACTTCCACGTCATCCACATGGCCAGCGCCCGCACCTCGTCCAGGTCGGTGGCCGGGTGGTAGCGCATGCCTCCCTTGGCGGGCCCGCGGTTGATGTTGTGGTGGACCCGGTACCCGGTGAAGAGGCGCATCGTACCGTCGTCCATCTGCACCGGAAAGTGAATGGTCCACTCGCGCTTGGGTTGGCGCAGGATCGTGCGCAGGGCGGGAGCCAGGCCGATGTAGTCCGCGGCCCGGTCAAACTGCTCCAGCGCGGCCGCAAGAGGGGAGGGGGCAACCGCCAGGGTTGCTTGCGTGTCACGTCGTCGGGACACAGAGCGCTCCGGACGCAAGAGGTGGACGCCAGCGTCTTTGCCGGGCCCTCGGCCGGAGTTTACCACTAGCGCGCCAGGGGTGCGAGTCACGACTTGAGATATACGCCCCGGCCTCTTCCTCGAACGCCGTGCCCGGTGTACACTGTGGCAGCCTGAGCGTCCGGGAGAACGATGCTGCAGGAGCGGCTGGCGCGAATTCAGCGAGCCTTCGCGCGGGGCGTCCTGGGCAGGGGCAGGCCCCGCGTTGGCTCGCGGCGACGCGACCGCATGCCGAGGCGTGGAGCCGGCAGCGGCGCCTCCGCGCGCGGGGCGCTGGCGACGCGCTCGCACCCCCGCACCGGGCTCTCGCGCCGCTCGGCGGCGCGCCCGCAACGCGGGCGCGCTCGCCTGGTGCTGGCGGTGGTGCTCGTCGTCCTGCTGCTCGGCCTGGCCTGCGGCCTCAACTGGGCCGTCCAGCCGGAGCGTGGCCTGCTGCCCATCGGCCCTGGAGTGGGCACCAGTTCCGAGGCCCAGGACAGGACTCCGGCCCCCTCCACGCGCGTCCCGCCAGCCTCCGCTGCCCCCAGCAGGCCGACCAGCGGCACCTCCCGCACGTACGTCGTGCAGCCTGGCGACACGCTGGCGACGATCGCGCTGGAGCATGGCACCACGATCGAGGCCCTGGCCCAAGCCAACAAGCTGGACGACCCGAGCCGCCTGAGCATCGGCCAGCGGCTGAGCATCCCGCCGTAGAGAGTTGGAGGTTGGAGGTTGAAGGTTGGATCCAACCTTCAACCTCCAACCTCCAACCCGTACCAACCTCCAACCCGCTAGAGTCCGCGCAGTCCTGGCCGCGGCGGGCGCTCGGAGCCCGGCAGAGACACCTCGCGCAGCGGCTTGCCCAGGGCGCGGGCGAACTGCACCGTCTGCCAGGTGCCACCCCCGGGCAGTCCTGTCCAGACCGCTACCACCAGGTCGGCGCCGCTCGCCAGGCGGCGGTTGCGCTCCGTGTGGGCCGGCTCCCCCGCGCCGCCGGAGGCAACCACCTCCACCGACGCCGCCCGAGCCAGGACGCGCTCCAGGCGCTCGACCTCGGGCCGCGGCCACCGCTGGGTGAACGCCTGCACGGGGAGCGGCAGGATGACGCGCACCGGAACGCCCAGGCGGAAGCCGGCCTCGGCCGCCCACAGGTCCACCCCCCGCTGCCCGCCGGTCAGGAACACCAAATCGGCGCCGCACTCGCGCCGCAGGGCGCGCGCCTCGCGCTCGACCGCCCGCCGCGCCTGGCGGGGATCCCGAAAGTAGTAGGGGCGGTGGCCGGTCCAGGCAACGATCAAGGTGAGTGCTGAGTGCTGAGTCCTACGAGTCCTGAGTAGAAAGTCCTGAGTCCTGAGTAGAGGTCCGGAGCCTCACTCAGCACTCAGGACTCAGCACTCAGGACTCGTAGGACTCAGCACTCAGGACTGCTGGAGCGCATCCAGGGCGACCTGGGCCTGGAGCGTCTGCCCGTTGCGGGCGTAGGTGACGGTGACCGTGTCGCCGGGGCGCTTGTTGTTCTCCAGGTAGGCCACCAGGTCGAGGCGGTTGCGGACTCGCTGGCCATCCACGGCGGTGATGATATCCCCGCCCAGGCGCACCCGCTGGCCGCTCAGGGCCGCGTCGCGGTTGCCGCCGCGCAGGCCGGCCCGGGCGGCGCCGCTGCCTGGCTGGACCATCTCGATCATCACCCCCTCCTGGATGCCGAGCCCGAGCGCCTCGGCCAGGCGCGGGGTCACGTCGACCCGCGAGACGATGCCGAGCGCAGGGTGATCGTAGCGGCCCTGGGCGATCAGGTCGGGCACCACCCGCTTGGCCACGTTGATCGGGATGGCAAAGCCGATGCCCTGGAACCCGCCGCTGCGCGAGAAGATGGCGGTATTGACCCCGATCACCTCTCCCTGGGCGTTCAGCAGCGGCCCGCCCGAGTTGCCCGGGTTGATGGCCGCGTCGGTCTGGATGGCCCCACCAAGCAACTGCTCGTTGCCCAGGTCCAGGGTGGAGCGAATGGCGCTGACCACGCCGGCGGTCACCGTGCCCTCCAGGCCAAAGGGATTGCCAATGGCGATCGCCAACTCGCCCACTCGGAGCAGCGACGAGTCGCCCAGCGGGGCAATGGCCAGCTTGTCCGCTGGCAAGTCGACTTTGATCACGGCCAGGTCGTTGCGCGCGTCGCGGCCCACGAGCTGGGCCGGGACCTTGGTGCCATCGGCCAGGGTGACGGTGAGCTTGTCGGCGTCGGCCACGACGTGGTTGTTGGTGACGATGCGCCCATCCTGGTCGACGATGAAGCCGGACCCGGTGCCGGCGTCCTGCTGCACGGGCTTGCCGAAGAAGTCGATGCCCACCACGGTGCTGGTGATGTTCACCACGGCTGGGCTGACGTCGGCGTAGACGCGCACCACCGTATCGGGAGCCAGAGGCTGGGCCAGCGCGGCGACGCGGGGGGCCGGGGCCACAGCGCCCGGCGCCGCCTGGGCCTCCACCAGCGGCCGGCTGGCCGGGGCTGGCTGGGGGAAGTAGTGGGAGTAGCCCAGGATCGTCGCCGTGGTCAGCCCCACGCTAATGAGCACCGTGGCGACGAGCTTGAAGAAGGAGTGCATGGTACCCCCCCCGAAGCAGGACTGAGGACTGAGCGATGAGGACTGAGTAGGGGCAGCCCCCCGTGGCTGCCCCAGCTCTCACTCAGTCCTCATCGCTCAGTCCTCAGTCCTGACTACACTTCGCGGTACTCGCCCTCGACCGTCCCCTCGGAGGTGCCGCCGGGGCCCTGTGCGCCGCCATCGGGGCCGCCGGGCTGCGCCCCCGCGCCGGCCTGGCCGTACACCGCCGCGCCGGCCTTCTGGAGCGCTTCCGAGAGCGCGGCGGCCGCGCTGTGGACCTGGGCCATGTCGCTGCCCTGCAGGGCCGAGCGCACCGCGGTGATGCGGCCTTCGATCTCGGACTTCAGGTCCGCGGGGAGCTTGTCGCCCGACTCGCGCAGGATCTTCTCGGCCTGGTAGGCCATGTTGTCGGCGCTATTCCGCTCCTCGATCTCCTCACGGCGGCGGCGGTCCTCCTCCGCATGCGCCTCGGCCTCCCGGACCATGCGGTCGATCTCCTCCTTGGTCAGGCCGCTGGAGGCGGTGATGGTGATCTTCTGCTCCCGCCCGGTGCCCTTGTCGCGGGCCGAGACGTTGAGGATGCCGTTGGCGTCGATGTCGAAGGTCACCTCGACCTGCGGCAGGCCGCGCGGCGCGGGCAGGATGCCATCCAGGATGAAGCGGCCGATGGTCTTGTTCTCCGCCGCCAGGGGCCGCTCGCCCTGGAGCACATGCACCTCCACGGAGGTCTGCCCGTCCGCGGCCGTGGTGAAGACCTCGCTCTTGGCGTGCGGAATGGTGGTGTTGCGCTGGATCAGGGGCGTCATCACCCCACCCAGGGTCTCGATGCCCAGGGTGAGCGGCGTGACGTCCAGCAACAGCACGTCGCGGACCTCGCCCTTGAGCACGCCGGCCTGGATGGCCGCGCCCACGGCCACCACCTCGTCCGGGTTGACGCCCTTGTGGGGCTCCTTGCCGAAGAGCGCCTTGACCTGCTCCACCACCGCCGGCATGCGCGTCTGGCCGCCAACCAGCACCACCTCGTCCACCTGGCCCGGCTCGAAGTTGGCGTCCTTCAGCGCCTGGCGCACCGGCCCCACGGTCCGCTCGACCAGGTCGGCCGTCAACTGCTCCAGCCTAGCGCGGCTGAGGGTGAGCACCATGTGCTTGGGCCCCGTGTGGTCCGCCGAGACGAAGGGCAGGTTGATCTCCGTCTGGATGACCGAAGAGAGCTCGATCTTGGCCTTCTCCGCCGCCTCCTTGAGCCGCTGCAGGGCCATGCGGTCGTTCCTCAGGTCTATCCCCTGCTCTTTTTTGAACTCATCGCACAGCCAGTCCATGATGCGCCGGTCGAAGTCCTCGCCCCCCAGGTGGGTGTCCCCGTTGGTGGACTTCACCTGGAAGGTCCCCTCTCCCAGCTCCAGGACGGAGATGTCGAAGGTGCCCCCTCCCAGGTCGTAGACAGCGATGCGCTGGTCCTTCTTCTTGTCCAGCCCGTAGGCCAGGGAGGCCGCCGTGGGCTCATTGATGATGCGGAGCACCTCCAGCCCGGCGATCTTCCCCGCATCCTTGGTGGCCTGGCGCTGGCTATCGTTAAAGTAGGCGGGGACGGTGATGACCGCCTCGGTCACCTTCTCCCCCAGGTAGGCCTCGGCATCGGTCTTCAGCTTCTGAAGGATGAGGGCCGAGATCTCGGGGGGGCTATACTCTTTAGCCCCCATGATGACCCTCACGTCCCCATTGGGGGCTTCCTTAAGGGTAAAGGACATGAGCTTCTTGTCGTACTGCACTGTGGGGTCGGAATATTTCCGCCCCATGAAACGCTTCACCTGAAAGATGGTGTTCTCCGGGTTGCTGATGGCCTGCCGCTTGGCCACCTGGCCCACCAGCCTCTCCCCCGCCTTGTTCACCGCTACCACCGAGGGGGTGATGCGCCCCCCCTCTGAGTTCGAGATCACCGCCGGGTCCCCGCCCTCCATCACCGCTACACAGCTCTTGGTGGTCCCCAGATCAATCCCTATGACTTTGGCCATTTTTCTTTAGACCTCCTTAATTCCTTTTTCTAGCTTGGAAGCATCGCTCAAAAAGATGAGCCTAGCATCCTCATCATTTCATCGGTGTCCTTTTGAAGACGGCGGCGTAAGGCAGCGGGGCTCTTGACGGTGGCCAGGTGCTGGCGCGTTTCAAGGAGCCTCCTGGCCAGGGCCAGGACCAGTTGTACTCCGGCCAGGTTCAGCCCCAACTCCTCTACGAGATGTTTGATGAGCTGGAGCTGCTGAATATCCTCCGTTGAGTAAAGGCGAAGCATCCCCCCAGTCCGGGAAGGCTCGATAAAGCCTGCCCGTTCGTATTTGCGCAAGGTCTGAGGATGCATGTTCAAGAGCCGCGCCGCCACACTTATGACATAGACGCCCTGGATTTGTTCCACAGGTTCACCTCTCGTCACAGTGACGTTGGGGACAGTGCCCCCAGCGTTTCCTCGCTCTATACTGT
>JACQUR010000102.1 GCA_016210245.1 Chloroflexota bacterium | reverse complement strand
TGTTACTGGCTTGTTGGGGCTGCTTGAGCCAGCGCCTGGGCCACACCCTGGTGGCTCCGTTGGTGAGGGGCCGGTCACCACGGCGCCAGGGTGTGTTTCTTTTTGGTTCCCCTCCGTGTCTCCGTGGCACGGTGGTGCCCGGCCCTCCCCCGAGGAAGCGTCCAGCACCAGCCAGAAGCCTCCAGTGGTGGCACAGGCGAGCCGCCTGTGCCACCAGCCGCCTGTACCACCACGGAGGAAGTGGTTCCGTGCGACGGGCCGCCGCGGGCCGGGCGCCGGCAGGCCACGCAAGCAGGGGTGCTGGCCTGGATTCGGGATCACGGGGTCGCAAGCTCGATCTGGCGCAGCCGCAGCGCAGCCGCCAGCAGGCGAAGGTAGAGGCCCATTGGGCCGCGCACCCTGTCACCGTCGCTCTGTTTCTGCAACGCGACCCGGGCCAGGTCGCCCTTCAGCGTGATGGGCGGCTCGTACCCGAGCCGGGGCTGGAGGTAGCCGGCAATGGTCGCGCTCGGGTCGGGCAGCCAGCGCACCACCAGCAGCCGCTCCTTCGTGCCCATCTTGAGCTTGCTCCTGAGGTTGCGCTCGAGCGTGCCGGAGAGGTCCTGGCAGAGGTCCGGACGCTCCACCAATACGATGGCGCCCTCACCCGGATAGCGCACGCTGGCTTTGAAGCCGGCCTGCTCGAACTGTTCCGGGTGCGGGGTTTGCCTGAACGCCCACCGGAACGCCTGCTCCAGGGCCGCGTCGCGCGGCTCGGCAGCGGCCGCGGGTGGCGATGGTGGGCTGAGCGTCGGCCCGGCCTCGCCGGCCAGGCGGCGGTTTCTGGTCGCCTGGAGCATCACCACCGAGGCGCGGGGCAGCACCGGGCGGTCGCGATAGCGGGGGAGAGCGCCGCTCATCGGGTCCGGCATCGACGCCGTGGCCTCCGCCGGCGGGCGCAGAGTCGCCTCGTACGTCAGCAGCGCGTACAACTCGCGTAGTCGCCAGGTCTGCCACAGGCGCTTCCAGGCCGGCACGCCCTCCACCTCGCCGGTCGCCCCGCCCGTCTCTCGGAACACCCAGTCCGCGAAGGCGTTCTTCAGGCTCTCGACGCTGACCTCCTGCCGGGTTGGAGCATGCCAGCGGTATCCCTGCGTGTCGCGGTCGAAGAGCTCCGCGTAGCGCTCGCCGCGTGCCTCACACCGCAGTCTGGACTCGATCCGCACCGAACCCAGCCCGAGCGGCTTGCCCATCCCCAGCTTGTGGGCGCACTCCGGCGGTAGGTCGAGCGCGAACAGCAGCGCGCCCAGCTCCACCTCCGTCAGGTTCTCGAAGCGCACCCGTGCCTGGAACTTCGCTCCCATACCCAGCGGCCGGATCTCCGGAGTCAAGTCCGGGTTTGGATGCTGGTTGGGCGCGGGCGGCGGCTGCCGCCAGGCGGGCGGGCGGTGCCAGTACAGCTTGTGGCCCCGGGGCGGCGCCACGTCATCCCAGCTCCGGAGCTGCTCTCTGCCGGCCTGCTCCTGGACGACGTAGTGCTGCACGGCGGTGGGCTTGGGCTCCATGAGCGGTCTCCGCTGCCCCGGCGCTTCGGGCTGCCCGGGCGCGGTGCAGGGCGCGTCTTCGAAGAACACCCGCCCGGCGAAGGAGCCGTCCACGGAGTCCCTGGCCACGCCGAAGATCGCCTCCGCCAGGTCGCAGTCCGCTGCCTGGCCCACCTCGGGAGGAACGGCGTCCACCAGGCGGTGGTCGTAGGGCAAGCGGAACATGCCGGTGTGGCCGAAGAATACCTGCCTGTTGCCCGCCGCGTCCGGCGGCTCGACCAGGTAGAAGCAGGGGAGGCGCAGTCGAGTCTCGTCCGGAGCCAGTTCCTTGCCGGGCAGGACCGAGAACCTGGCCTCAAGGACGGAACGATCCTCACCACCGGCAGAGCCCGCCCGTTCCAGGTCTCGCAGGTATGCCAACTCGTCGTCGCGGAGGACCTGGATATCGTCCTCGCGGTCTCCGACGTGCTCGTCGTCCACAGGATCGACGACGATCCAGAGCAGACGGACCGATGGCATTGGCCCACCCCGGATCAGGGTTCCACGCTCCCAACGTTCGGAGCCCCCAGGAGGATCGTCCAGGCGTCGGCAATCCCTGACCCGCCCATACCCATTCTGGAACCCGCCCGGCTTGAAGAAGATAGGTGTCCGGGACCAGGTAGGCACCCCCGCACCGAGCCCACGCTGGGCGTCGTTGGTGTGGATGCGGTAGACCTGGAGCTTGTTGGGCCCCACTCGACGGGCCGGTCGAATGACGTAGCCACCGGCCTGGCGGTACACCCAGCCGCCACTGGCTCGATATCCCGTGGAACCTACCAGCTTGCCCCGGTAGTTGGCGCCCAGACGGGTCGGGTCCGCCACCGCGCGGCTGAACAGGCGCCGCTCGCTGGTCCACTGCAGCTTGCCGTGGCTCACGATCTCCAGCAACGTGCGCGCCATCCCCCGCAGGGTGCTGCCCGGAATGGTCTTCACTCCGCCCGGGGCGAAGAAGGCCGGGTCGTGCTCCTTGACGCCGGTCTTGTGGCCGATGAAGATCGGCGTGCGCGCCTCGACGGTGAGCATCAGCGCGCCGGTGTAGCGCTCCGGATCGAACCAGCAGGCATCTGGCGCCGGCGACGGAGCTGGCAGCGCCCGCTCGGGCAGCGGCACGAAGTTGTACGGCGCCCGCGCCTGGCGCTCCGCCGGGATCTCGCGCACGTGGCTCATGTCTCCCCCTCCCCGCTCGGCTCCGCGCCCGGCTCCAGGAGCTTGCCATCAGCCCGCTTCAGCGCCACGAAGCGGGTCTCCTCGAAGGAGGGCATCCCGAGATCGTCCGTCTTCAGGTAGTGGCGCACGACCACGCGGAGCGGCGGGGCCGCGTCGGCCGGAGCCAGTGGCAGACGCAGCATCGTGCCTCGATCTTCGGACAGGCACATCCAGCCATCCTCCTCGGGCTTTGCCCGGGTGCCCCATAGATACCAGTCCTCGTCCATGGCGAGCACCGGCTCGCCGCGGCCGTCCGTGCGCCAGCGCCCGCGCAGGCGGGCGTCCGCCCCACGCCACAGCAGCAGCTCCGTGGTCTGGTCGAAGACCCGCGCCTCCAGCACAGACTCCAGCGGCAGCCCATCCCCGCCCAGCCTGGGATCAAAGCGCACCGCCCCGTCGATGAGCGTGCCCCAACCCACGCCAGGCTCGAGCTGCGCCACGATCCACGCTCGGCGGGGCGCCTTTTCCTGGGCGCGGAGCCACGCCTCCAGGTCGCCGTCCTCGGTCGGTACCTCCAGCGTGCCCCGCGCCGACGGCCGCTCGCCTATCATATAGAGCGTGGACTCGCCCGATGGCTGGCTCATGGCTGGCCTCCTCTCAGCCGCCGGACCAGCGCCTGCTGGAACCGCCCGAGCGCCTCAACCGCGTCGTTCTCGATAGCGATGCGCGCGCGCTGCTCGGGGTCGTGCTCCTGGCCCGGCGGGGCCGCGCTCCGCCAGCTCAAGGTCTGTGATGGGGCACCGTCGTCGGCCAGCTCCAGGGTCGCCTCCAGGCCGCGCAGCGCGCCTCGGCCAACGTTGGCGCCACCCCCCACGGCTACGTCCCCGAGCCAGAGGTCCTTTACCGCCTGGAGCAGCAATCCGAGGTGCTCGTCCTGCCAGTCGCGTAGCTCCACCGCGAGGCGCAGGTTCGGCTTCGGCGTGGCCCCGGCGGTCGCCGGGCGGGGGTACTCCGGCCGCTCGGTGAACAGGTAGCCGTCCAGTACCCCCTGAGTCACGCGGTCGATGCGGTTGCGCGTCTGCTCGTAGCCGTCGGTCTCGTCGAGCAGCGTCTCGGCGACGCTGATCCGTCCCGCCCAGGGTTTGGCCCGGTTGTTCGAGACCAGCTCGTGCTCGGGGCCGAAGACTTCCTGCACCAGCTTCGACGCGGCCTGGTCCGCGGCCTCCCGGCTGGCAGGTTGGAGGTGGTGGGCCAGGGTGGCCGCGACGCGGCTGGCCGTGGCGCGCAGGATGCCGCGCAGCGAGGTGCCGGAGGCCACCGCCTGGCCGCCCGAGCGGAGTTGGACCACGTCCGGCGCATCCGCCTCGCCGGGCGCGGCGCGGATGAGCAGCGGCCCGCGCAGGCGGAACCCAACTGCCAGGCTGGCCTGCCGGTACCTGGGGCGCAGGCGCGCATCCCTGGCCAGCGGGTCCAGGGCGACCAGGGCCGCCCAGGACTGGTCGACCGTGGTGGGGTCCTCCGCGCGCAGCCAGTCCAGCAGGCTCTGGTCGCGCAGGCCGACGAGGGTCCCCTGGAGGCGCCCGAAGCCGCTGCCGACCTTGGCCCCGCAGCGGACCCGCCCGTCTTGCAGTTCGCGCAACAGCAGCGCGAAGGCGTCGCGCAGCAGCGGTCCGTCCCAACGGTCGCGGACCTCGAGCTCCAGGCGGGCCCGGAAGGTAGCCCCGCGCACCAGCGCCTCGTAGTCGAACTTGGCCTGCTCCCTGGCGGTCCGCGTCTTCGGGTCGATGGCCACGCTGTCCCGCTGCTCGATCGACGGGCGGGCCGACCCCGGCGCCGGGTAGGCGTCGTCGACGATCAGCGCGCTCTGGTCGCCCTCCGTCGGTCCCACGGCCGCCCCGAACAGCGCCTCCAGCGTGCGCTCCACCTCGCTCCGCTGCTCCTTGCTCGCCCCGCTGGGCAGCAACAGCCAGCGCAGGTGGCTGCGCAGCGCGCCGGCCAGCGTGCTGCCGGGAATGAACGGCTCGCCGTTGCCATCCACCAGCACGGTAGCATCGGTGGCGTCCCCCTCCCCGCCGCCGAAGTGGGCCGGCCCGAGCAGCGCCAGGTCGACCACCGCCACCGCCCTGGCCACCACCGCGCCGGGCCGCCCCGTGCCACGCGCCGTCTCCGTTGCCACCTCCGTTACCATCGCCCTCACCGCCTTTGCCGCAGCCGCAGCTCGGCCACCAGGGTCAGCAGGTAGACTCGCCGCTCGCCCAGCAGCGCCTTCGCGTCCGGCCGGGGCGCCAGGCCAAGGGTCTGCCGCCGTGCTTCGATCGCCTGGAGCTCGGTGGCCGCCTCGGTGCCACTGAGCGCGGTCGCCTGCCAGTCCCCATCGGGGTTCAGCACCGTCTGCAGGTGCTCCAGCAGCGTGGCGTTCAGACCGCCCGGACCTTCGCGAATCCGGCAGCCCTGCAGCGCATCTTTGGCTGGCCGGGGCAGGGCGCCCAGGACCGCGCCCGCCTGGCCGAAGCCGGCCGCGTCGGAGGCCAGGCGCGCCAGCTCCGACAGACGGCCGAGCAGGGCGCCACTGGGCAGATCCTTGACGCGCTGGGCGCGCAACACCGCCTGCTGGCGCACCAGGTCGAGCCGCTCGGCGGCCGTGATCTCGGCAGCCAGCTTCTGCACTGCCTCGGGCACGTCGCCGTGCGGGCGGTCGATCTCCGCCGAGGGGAACTCACCGGAGAACAGGATCTCGCTGCCGCGCGCGCCGTGGAGGCCGACCACGAAGCGACCGAAGCCTTCAGCCGTCCGGAGCCCCAGGCTGTGCCACTCCAGCGCGGCGAGGGCCCCGGCGTCATCGGGCTTGGGCGCAAGCTCGTCCGACTCAAACACGAACACGCTGCCGGCGGCGATCGCCGGCCAGGTGGGCCTGGGGAGCTGCCACAGGTCGGAGAAGCCCCCCACCGGCTCGCTGGCCTGGAACCGGTCGCGCAGCCGCAGCTTCGCGAGCTCCCCCAGCCAGCCGACTGAGCGGAGCGCCGCCTGTAGCTGTGCCTCCGGAAAGTCGAGCGTCGGGCTGCCCCACCTGTCCGCTGCCAGCAGGGGTGAGGTGAGGGTGAGCACCAGCCGCCCCGGTTCGAGCTGGGGCTCGATCTCCCCGTCCTCGGTCGTCACGCGCTCGGAGCGGAAGGGGATAGCCTCCGGCAGCGGCGCATCGAAGCGGGGCGCTCCGCCGTACTCGGCCGTGGCCGAGCGGCCCAGGCGCAGCGGCTCGCCCTCGGCCTGGAGGAGGTCGCGGAGCTGATCGAGCTCCTCGGGCGCGCCGAGCGCGGCTCCCACGAACTTCTGGCCCGCCTCCACCGCCTCGTAGGTGAAGAGCTGGCCGGCGGCCTGAGGGGCCTCCGTGGCGCGGCCGCGGGCGCGGTCCGGGCGCGCCATGTGATAGGCCAATCGTAGCTGGGTCGAGGCCCGGAGAAGCTGCTCCGCGCTCGGGGCGCAGAAGGTGGCCCGGTCGGCCGCGCCCACCAGCGACTCGTCGTCGCTCGGCTCGCCCGCGGCCAGGTCGCGCAAGTTGCTTGTGCCCTTCACTCGCCGCATCGAGCGCGGGACCGGCAGCAGCCGCCGGCCCGGGCTGTCCGGATGCTCCGGGTAGGCGTTCAAGAACCGCACGGCGCCGCTGACGAACAGGCGGCGGAACTGGTCCGAGGTGCGCGGCGCGACCCCAGGGTTGGCGTGCCTCCAGCGCCGCGCCAGCGCCCCCAGCAGGCTGGCCCCCGGGACGTAGGGCAGCGTTTCCTGGAGCGCGGTGCTGCCCGCGGCCGAGGCCAGGACCGCCGGGCGGTCCAGCTCGAAGACCAGGGGCAGGATGAACGCGGCCTCGGCATCGAACGGCATCGGCATCATGGCGTCCTCACCAGTCCCGGCTCGGCGGCCAGCGCCTGGACGACCTCTCCGGTCAGGTTGGACCAGCGCAGCTCCCCGCCCGCTCCGTCCGGAAGCCCCAGCTCCAGCCAGGTGGCCACGTGCCCGAGGCCGCGATTGCGCGACTGGCCCAGCCGCTGGACCCCGGCGCAGGCCAGGGCCAGGGTACGGTGGTGGGGCTCCGCCACGGCCTCCGCCAGCGACTGCGCGCGGGGAGCGCGGGGTAGCGCCACGGAGCCCACAAAGGTCAGGTTGCGCCGCAGCAGGCGGCTGCGGCGCAGGGTGTTCTGCTGGGGTGCGCCGGTCTGCGAGTCGATGGCCGTCTGGCTGCGCTCCTCGGTGTAGGTGCGCAG
The DNA here is from genome assembly GCA_016210245.1 of Chloroflexota bacterium. Classification (GTDB taxonomy): domain Bacteria; phylum Chloroflexota; class UBA6077; order UBA6077; family JACQUR01; genus JACQUR01. Next base: position 5,021 of record JACQUR010000102.1, on the reverse strand, counting down.
CACCGCCTCGCGGCTGAACGAGCCGGGATGGCGGTGCCTGGCCCAGCGGTGCCTGGCCCAGGGGAGCCACTCCCGCAGCGTCGCCTCGTCCACCAGCACCAGGTCGCCGACCTGGAGGCCCACCTCGTCGGCGCGCCTGCCCGGCCGGCCGAACACCGCCTCGATCGCCACCCACTCGCGCCGCCGCGCCTCCGGCCAGCCGTAGTCCCGCTCCAGGTGCTCGTCCACCTCCTGGGCGGCCTCCAGCAGCAGGCCCTTGAGCCGCCGCGCCGGGAGGCGCGGCAGGCCGAGCGCGTCAGCCACCACGTCGCGGTCGATCGATCCGGCCCGCCCCTCGCCGCCACCCGGAAGGGTGGCAGTGTCCAGCTTCACCCACAGCCGCAGCGTCACGGCGCGCCACCTCCCAGGGCCAGCTCGGGAGACCGATCGAAGTCCGGTCGCAGGACCGGGCTGAGGAACTCGAACGCCTCCAGCACGTCGTAGAGCGGTGACACCCTGCCATCGAACCAGCCGCGCAGACCCTGCGCCAGCGCGCCGAGGGTGGCCTGGCGCGACTCGAGTCGGCGCAGCAGCCGGGCGCTGGCCTCCGGCCCCTGCTCCAGGGCATCGCGCAGGGCCCTGAGCCGCGACCTGGACCAGGGCTCGCTGTGCGAGAGGTGCTTGAACATCTTGAGCAGCCAGGAGAGGTCGCGGGTCGTCTGGCGGTCGGGCGTCACACGCCAGGGGCGGCGGAGCAGGGTGCCGCCATAGTCCTGCTGGCGAATGGCCTCGATGGAGTTGGAGACGCCGCCGAAGGTAATGTGAAAGTCCAGCCAGCTTCCCTCTCCCGCTCCCGGGTCGCGCCTGGCCTTCTTGGCGGAGCGGCAGAGCTCCTCGGCCAGGCGGTAGGCGCGCGAGAAGGGGAAATGGCTGCCGACGATGGCCACGCCAGCGCAGGCTGTCAGGCCCTCGGTCTCCTCGGCGAAGTCCTCCAGGAAGAGCGCCGCGAGCTGGATGCCCAGCCGCCCGTCGCACACGAAGGTCACGTCGTCGCCGCCGTAGACGATCGGGCGCATGGGCAACAGGCGCAGCGTGCCGGCCGAGCTGAAGCGGGCCTCGATGCCCGAGTGCTCCTCCAGGCCGTGCAGACGCGCGAGCAGCGTTTCCACCAGCCGCTGCAGGGCGCGGCTGGCTCCGCCTTCCACCCGCAGGGCGAAGGCGCGCGCGCCGGCCGCCACCTCCTGGTCATCCTGCGCGGCCTCGATAATCTCGCGCAGCTTCAGGCCAAGGCCGTCGCCGTCGGCGTGGACGACCGCGATGTGGCTTTCCCCAGCGCGCTGCCCGAGTTGCTCCAGCTCGCTCGGGAAGTCATAGGCCTCGCCCAGCAGGTGATCGAAGGTGCCCCGCAGCCGCCGGTCGCCGCGTCCCCTCGCGTCCCGCCGCGCCGCGGCCAGGGACGAAAGGCGCACCGTCCGGCCGAAGTCGTCTCGCTCACACGCGGCGGGCAGGCCCGCCACCCGGCAGGTCTCCACTACCGGGTGGCTGAACGGCGTGAGGCGACGGGTATCCGCCAGCTTGCGTCGGCCGAGGTCGCGCCGCGCCTCCTTCAGCGCCTCCTTGAGGCCACCGGGCGCCCAGGGGACCAGGCTGGCGGCCACCCGCAGGCCGGGCGAGCGCTCCAGCAGCCGCCGGCCCAGGTCTGCCAGCACGGCGCGCGCCTGGCCGGCCTCGGCGAACAGCACCACCGCGTTGCCGCCGCCGACGTACAGCACCTCGGCGCGGACGGCCCCCTCGGACGAGCGCGGATCCAGCGCGAGCGCTGTGGCTGTCCGCCAGGAGGCGGCGATAGCCCCCTGGCCGAGGGTCGCCACCAGCGCCGCCTCGAGCGTCGCGTTCAGGGCTGCCTCCACCAGGTAGGAGGCCCCGACGTTATCGGCCAGGCGATTGCTGCCGAAGACGTAGTCCTGGATGCCGGAGCAGTCCAGCAGGGCCAGGCACGGCCCATCCCTCGGTGGTATCATCACTCTGTCCATCCCACCGCCTCGTCCAGTCGTTTCCAGAACCGCTCGCGACTGGCCAGGTCGTCTTTGCCCACGATCTGCACCTGCGCGACGCCGCCGTAGTCGTTGCTCAGGGCGCGCTTGAGGTTACCCACCTGTTCTCTGCTCGCCAGGCTGACCAGCATCGCCCGCGCCTCCTCGCCCCCGAGCTGTCGCGCTCGGTACCAGATCTCGAAGGCCCGCTCCCGCTGATAGACTTCCCTGGTCGCGGTGGTGCAGGAGATCGCCAGGAGCTGGTGGCCTACGAGCGCCAGCACATCGATCTCGGCCGTGCGCGGGTCCTCGCCATACAATTGCTCGTATTCAGGCAGCAGTTGGGCAGCGTCACTGACGCCGAGCAGCACTCTCACGTTGCGTTCGACGACCGGGCGCTTGTGGACACCCACGGCCTCGCGGGCCTTCATGAGCCGGTCCTCCAGCCACGCTGCCGTCCACTGCTCGACCACCCGCTCCAACCACCCACCTTCGAGGAGGAAGCGCGCCAGGATGTGGCGCTGGCGTCCGTCGAGGCTGGACCACTGGCCATCCTGCACGAAGGACGATCCCAGCGATCGGCTCCCGGTCTGCTGGAGGTCGCGCGCGATCGCCTCGACCACCGCCTGCTGGTCGAGCGGCCAGGGGATGGCTGGCCGGCTGTCCGCTGCGCCGCTCTTGAGAGTTTCCCGGTTAGCTCCTGCCCAGTCGACCCAGCTCTGGGTCTGGCCGGCCTCCAGCGCCGCTTGCATGGCCTTCGTCGCATCCCCCAGCGGCACCGCGTCCGCCAGCGGCCGCCGTCGGTCAGCACGCATCGCGCCGTGGAGCGACCACAGGTCCTCGAATCTGAGTTGGACGTACAGCCGCAGGTCGTGCCGCACCCGGGCTCCGGCCTCCTCGGCCGGGATCCGGCCTGGCTTCGGGATGAACTCGCGCCCCTCGACCCAGAGCCTGTGCGTCGCAGCGTCCAGGTACGAGAGTGTGGCCGTGGGGCAGCCGCGCGGCGCGTGGACTGCCATCACCTTGGTTCCGCCCGTGTAGTTCAGGTGTACCCGCGGCAGAGCTCCCGGCGCGCTTCCGAGGGTACGAAGCGCCTGCTCTACGGCCGAGGTCACGGAGGCTCCGTCGTTGGCGTCCACCACCTGCTGGACCAGAACCCTGGCGGTACGCTGCTGCCCGAGCGCATCCTTCAACCCGGCCGCGGGGTCGGCTTGCTCCCGCGTCTTCAGGATCACCACGGCATCGGGGCAAGCCAACCCGAACTGCGGGCCCTGCTCCAGCAGAAAGGCGGCCACAGCCCAGTTGGGGACCGGATTCCCTCCCTGGAGCAGGATGAGCACTTCCGTCACCGCAGCATCTCCTCCAGGGTGCGCCGCAGCAGGTCCGGCTGATCCATGTGGCTGCGCCCAAGCACCGTCACCCGCCGCACGTCGTCGCGATCGTCCAGGGTCAGGGACTGCTGCACCAGCGACGCCTGGTCGTCGTCCAGGGTGCTGGTCACGCACGCGCGAGCCTCCTCCCCGCCCAGCCGGGTTGCCAGCATCAGCGCGCGGAACGCGGCATGCTTGACGTCCCCTATCCTGGTGGGGTCGTAGCCTCGGTTGCCCTGGTCGGCTGGCACCTGGCAGACCAGAGCCTGGTAGCCGGCGATGGCGAGGAGATCGAGGGACTGTGGAGGAGCTTGTTGGAAGCTGGCGCACAGGCCGGCCGGGGGCGATGAGAACAGGCTCCTACCGTCGGTCTGCTGCCCCGGGGCCAGACCAACCTGGCCAAGCGCTGCCTCGAGCCGCCGCAGGTGGTCCTGGCCGATGGCGTCAGGCCTCCGCGGGCGCCCCTGGCGAGTGAAGCCGTGGAGTGCAAGCAACTCCGAGAGGTTCAGGCTTACCTGCCAGCGCAGGTCGTCGGTCCGGCGCCAGGTGATGGTGCCGTTCTGGTAGAGGCTGCCCAGGCGCAGGCAGTGCTGTCCCTGGCGATCGTCCAGATAGGAGACAACCACACCGTGCCCATGCCCCGCGGCATCCTCGGCCGCCAACCAGGCACCACGCGCCATCGCCTTGGTCCCGCCGGTATAGTTGACGTGGAGGGCGCTCCCCTCCTGGTTGAGCAGGTCGTCGGCGATGGATCGTCGGACTGCCTGAGCGTCAATCGGGGTAGGCAGTGGACGGAGTTCTACCGGAACCTGGCCACCGGCCTGTGCAGAGAATCGCCTCTCGAGGAAGCTCTTGAGGCGCTCCGCCGCGTGCGATGTGCCCTGATCGCCATGTACGTCGGGGCGCGGCCTGGTGTAGTACAGTCGCACGCGCTCGGGCGCGCCTTCTGGCTGGCAGCACAGCCAGTAAGCGGCCACCGCGTTCGGCAGTGGATTCGTCCCGACGAGCAGCGCCAAAGTGACCATCCGCCTCTCACCATGCGCGCAATCGTGACGCTGCGCCAAGGATAGCACGCCAGGATGCATGGAACAACTCACCGCAGCTTCTATGCAAAGAATGACAGTGGGGCGCAGTTTCTTACAGCACGGGGCACCGCGCGTGTGAACAGTTGCCTCCGCGATCGTCTGCTCAGCGACCCGCGGCGCCACGCCGGTCCGTTCGATGGGCCGCTGCGGGCTGCCCTGCGCACGTGCCGTGGCGCCGCGAGCGCACTCTGGGTCTTTGTCCGAGGAGGAAGACCCGGCTGGGTGCTGCCTTGATCCGTGGATGCTGACGCGGAGCGCCTTCACCCGTGGGTGAAGGCGCTCCGCGTCAGCATCCACGGATCAAGGTGATAGGGTGGTGCAATCCCGGACCATGCCGGGGGTGTGACCAGTTGCTGTGGAAGTGAGTCGGCCCGGCAGGGGGGAGGGCGAGCCAGCGGCTCGCCCCTACGCGCGTGCGGCACAAGAACTTGGCATGCCTATGCCGGGTAGGGCTATTCAGTTGTCCGCACCTGCCGCCCTGAAGGGCGGGCCTGGGCGTTAGGCCCGCCCTTCAGGGCGGCAGGTGACCATCCCGCGACCGCTCGAAACCGGAC
>JACQUR010000101.1 GCA_016210245.1 Chloroflexota bacterium | reverse complement strand
TGCACTCTGCAATCTCAAATCTCAAATCAACAGCACTCAGCACTCAGCACTCGTCCGCGGCAAAGGCCTGGCCTGCATGATCAAGACGACCATGACCCCCTCCAACTCCGCCGCCAGCGTGCGGCTGAACGCGGACGGCTCGGCGCAGGTGCTGGCCAGCAGCGTGGAGATCGGCCAGGGGCCCACCACGGCCCTGGCTCAGATCGTGGCTGAAACCCTGGGTGTGCCGCTGGAGCGGGTGAGCGTGACCCTGCCGGACACGGAGGTGACGCCCTTCGACCACGGCACGCAGTCCAGCCGCATCACCTTCAGCCTGGGCCACGCCGCCCGCCAGGCCGCGCTCCAGGTGCGGGAGCAGGTGCTGAGGGTGGCCGCCCAGGCGCTGGAGGTTTCCGAGCAGGACCTGGAGATCCAGGACGGGGTGGTGCGGGTGCAGGGCGCCCCGGAGCGCTGCCTGACCCTGGCCCAGGTCTTCCAGGCGCGCTTCGGGACGGCGGTGGGCAGCTTCTTCGGCAACGACGACTTCCAGACCAGCGGCGGGCTGAACGTGGCGACCGGCAAGGGCAAGGCCTCGGCCTTCTGGTTCCTGTCGGCGGCCGCGGCGGAGGTGGAGGTGGACACCGAGACGGGCAAGGTGCGCGTGCTCGAGGCGGTGTCCTCGGTCGACGCCGGCAAGGCCATCAACCCGCGCCAGTGCAGCCTGCAGAACGAAGGTTCCACCCTGACCGGCCTGGGCTCGGCCCTGTTCGAGGAGCTGGCCTTCGACAACGGCCAGCCCATCAACCCCAGCTTCCTGGACTACATGTTGCCCTCCATGGAGGACTTCCCCGAGTCGTTCCAATCGCTGCTGGTCGAGACGCCCCATCCCGAGGGACCATTCGGGGCGAAAGGGGTGGGCGAGGCCGGGCTCGGCCCGGTCGCCCCGGCCATCGGCAACGCCGTCGCCAACGCCCTGGGCGGCAAGCGGATCAAGGACCTGCCGCTCCGGCCGGATCGAGTGCTGAGTGCTGAGTCCTGAGTCCTGAGTCCTGGGTCCTGGGTCCTGAGTAGAGGATCTCACTCAGCACTCAGGACTCAGCACTCAGCACTCAGCACTGGACGAGGAGTGCTCTTCTTCTTCGAGCTGCTCTTCTTCGTGCTCGCGCTGAGCGTCATCGTTCTCGCCGAGCGGTACGGCCGGGAGACGGCTGTTGCCGCGGGCGTGGCGGTGGCGCTGCTGTCGGTCGTCGCCCGGCTGGTGGTCCAGCGGCGGGTGCCGCTGCCCGCCGGCCGCGACCGCGCCGCTCTGCAGGCCGCGTCCGAGCAGGCCCGCTGGTGGCGGGCCACGCTGGATGGCTGGGCCCACTTCAACCGCGCCCTGCTGGCCGCCGCGGCCCTCCTGCTCCTCTGGGAGATCGGCGCCCGGCTGCTCGGGGTGTAGCCCGGGCGACCCACCGACAGGCGAGGCGGGCCTGCACAGGCGGCCCGCGTGTGCAGGCCCGGCGCGCAACCAGTTCGAGCTAGCCTTCAGGGAGACGCTCCGCGCCACGGGCTAGGCTCTCACGCAGCAGCGCCAATGCCCGTCCGCGCGCCTCAGGGTGCTGAGCCTCGCCCAGCACCTCCACGCCGAACTCGATGATCAAATGGGTCAGGACCTGCTCAAGGCTGACGCGACCCGTTGGAAAGTGCAGCTTCTTGAACGTCTTGCTGCCGACCTGGGCACTCAACCCCTCAACATTGATGTGGAGGTGAGCCGGACTGTAGGGGTAGCCTGGCTGAACCTTCCGCTCGTACTCGTATCTGAAGATCCACGCCTGTTCGTCCTTCGAGTTCGGACCGCGCCCATAAACGTATCGGTACGAGAGCAGGAGAACCGTTTCCGCGGCAACGTCCACCTGCAGCTCCTGCTGCACGTCCAGCCAGGCATCTGGGCCGAGCTCAAGCGGGAGGAGCACGCCGTCCTGGATTCGGGCGATGACGGCACGGGTGGGGTCGCCCGGAGCGTGGATGAGTTGGAGGCGCGAATGGGTGACGGTGCGATTGAGGAGTTGATTCACGTGCCGGACGTAGTCGGCCAGCACCTCGCGCGGGCTAGTTCCCAAAGCCCCCGAGCTTCACCCACATGGCGATCTCATTCGCGGTGTTGGTGTCCTCGAGCATCCCCTCATGGTAGAGGCGCACGAACGTCGCCGCGTCCATCCCGAGGTACTTCCGCGCGTCGCGGTCGATCATCGACCACAACTCATCAGCCGTCAACTCCACGTGCCGCACGCCGTTCACGGTCTTGCTGGTCATCGCCATCGCTCTCCACCTCTGTTATTCTACGCGACGGCGAACCTGTTCAGCTACGACGCGTGGGAAGAGCTGGAGCCGCGAGGCCCGCGCGGAGGCAGATCAGCCGTGGGCGCGTGGGCCGTTGGGACGGGGCGAGGCCGCCCCGCCTATTTTCAAGGGGATAGGCGGGCCGGAGCTGGCGCCCGCGGTGAAGGCAGCCTGGTCCGAGGCCGCCCCGCCTATTATCAAGGGGATAGGCGGGGCGGCCTCGCCCCGCCGCTTCGGTCCGCGCCCTCCCGAAAGCGCGCCACCCGCTCCTCCGCCTCCGCCTGAGCATCCCCGGTCGCGTCCAGCCAGTGGATGCGCGGGTCGCGCCGGAACCAGGTGAGCTGGCGGCGGGCGTAGGCGTGGATGGCGGTCTTGAGCTGCGCGGCCATCGCCTCCAGGCTGGGCAGCTCGCCCCGCAGAGAGCGGCTCAGGAAGCGGTACTCCAGCCCGAACGCCTCCAGCCGCCCGTGGCTCACCCCCTGCGCCAGCAGACGGCGCGCCTCGTCCACCATCCCCTGAGCCAGCCGCTCGTCCACCCGCCGGTCGATGCGGCGATACAGCTCGGCCCGAGGCCAGCTCAGCCCGAGCTGCAGGGCGCGCACCAGCGGCTCGCCCTGCCGGCCTACCGCGGCGCCCGGGGCGCTCAGCGCCACTTCGAGGGCGCGCACCACTCGCCGCGGGTTGGCCAGGTCCACCCGCGCCGCGGCCTGCGGGTCCACCTCGCGCAGCCGCCTGGCTAGCTCGGCGACCGAGAGGCCTTCCAACTCCCGCCGTAGCTCGGCCCTGGGCGGCACCTGGGGCAGCAGGTAGTTGTCCACCACGGCCGAGAGGTAGAGCCCCGTCCCGCCCACCAGCAGTGGCAGCTTGCCCCGCCTGGCCACGTCGAGGATCGCTGCGTAGGCCAGCGCCTGGTAGTGGGCCAGGGAGAAGTCCTGGCTGGGCTCGGCCACGTCCAGCAGGTGATGGGGTACCAGCCGCCGCTCCTCGGGGGTCACTTTGGCGGTGCCGAGGTCCATGCCCCGGTAGACCTGGCGCGAGTCAGCCGAGATGATCTCACCCTGGAGGCGCAGCGCCAGCGCAATGCCCAGGCCGCTCTTGCCCGAGGCGGTCGGCCCGAGCACGACGAGCAGTGGGGGCCGCAGCGCCGCCAGCTCCGCGCGCACCTGATCGAGTTGGGCCAGGGCCGCGGCAGGTTCGAGCAGAGCACTCACTGCGCCAGGGCGGAGCGTGCCAGCCGCGCGGCGCGGGCCAGGTTGACCGACCAGCCGACTCCAAAGACCATGGGCGTCAGCAAGCGGGGATCGTCCGGGTTCCAGAGGCTGCGTGCCAGCCGCTCCAGGGTAGGAGGACGGAAGTCGTAGGGGATGAAGCCGGCGAGTTCGCCGTGCCAGGCGCGGCGCTCGGATGGAGTGCGCAGCTCCCGCACCAGCGCGCCCGCCACCAGCCCAATCGAGAGCCACCTGAGCGTGCTTTGCACCTGTCGCACCATCGGCGCCTCCCTGGCGCGTCGCCACCGAATCACTGAATGAATGATACCAGTGTCGCCTCGCCCTCGGCACGGCGCTACAGCGGCACGCCGTGCGGAAAGACCTGCGCCAGCAGGCGCTCGACCAGGCGGCGGCAAGGGATGCACCACCCAGCCTCGACGTCGGCCAGTGGCTTCCACTGGCCACAGCCCTTGCACTTGATCATGACTCCTCCTCCCACGCTCCATGCGAGCAGTTCTGCGCGGGATGGTGCAAAGGGGGTGCCACCGAGCGAGTCGACCGTCGACCGTCGACCGTCGACAGTCCACAGCTACCTGCCGACTGCCTCCTGCCTCCTGCCTCCTGCCTCCTGCCAACTGCCAACTGCTCCTGGCCCGCCCCTTGCGGAGGGGCTTGGCAGTCCTGGCCGGAGCGGAGGCGTGCTCGTCGGGGTCATCTTCCTGGTCCTCAGCCTGGCGGCCATCTTGCTGGCAGCCGAGTTGTTCACCAACGCGCTCGAGTGGTTCGGCCGCCGGGCGCATCTTGCCGAGGGGCTGGTGGGCAGCGTGCTTGCGGCGGTGGGCACGGCCCTGCCCGAAACGCTGATCCCCATCGTGGCCGTGCTCGCCGGGTCCGGGCTCGGCCACGGCCAGGAGGTGGGCATCGGCGCCATCCTGGGCGCTCCCTTCATGCTCAGCACCCTGGCCATGTTCGTGACCGGGGCAAGCATCTTCGCCTTCCGGCGGCGCCGCCGCAGCGGGCTGGCGCTGGAGGTCAACCAGCGGGTGCTGGCGCGCGACGTCAGCTTCTTCCTGCTCGCCTACAGCCTCGGCATCGCCGGCGCGTTCCTACCCTTGCGCGCCGCCAAGCTGGCCCTGGCGGCCATCCTGCTCGGCCTCTACGGGTGGTACGTCTCCCTCCATGCCCGCGAGGTCGCGCCACTGCAGCACGCCGAGGAGCTCGACCCGCTCCACTTCGCGCGCGCCGAGCGCGTGCCAGGACTGCCCATCGTGCTCTGCCAGGCCTTCGCCGCGCTGGCGCTCATCGTGGGCGGCGCCTACTTCTTCGTCCAGAACGTCTCGATCGTCGCCGAGGGGCTCGGCGTGCCCGCGCTGGTGCTCGCGCTGATCGTCGCTCCCGTTGCCACCGAGCTGCCCGAGAAGTTCAACAGCGTGCTCTGGGTGAGCAGGAACAGGGACACGCTGGCGCTGGGCAATATCACCGGGGCGATGGTCTTTCAGAGCTGTGTGCCGGTGAGCTTCGGCCTGGTCTTCACCGAGTGGAGCCCGGCCGCGCTGGGGGCCAGCGGCATGGCCAGCGCGGCCATCGCCCTCGTCTCCACCGTGGTGCTCTTCGGCGTTGTGGCCAACCTGGGCAAGCTCTCCGGGCCGGCCCTGCTCAGCGGCGGGGCCTGGTACCTCGGCTACCTGGCGCTGCTGGCCCTGCTCCCGCTCTGAAGTCTGCACTGCCCCTTGCCGCGGCCTCGTGATGGCGGTAGACTCCCCCGCCCCCCTCCAGACCCTGGAGCTCAGACCCTTACAGGAGGATCCCATGCACGATTTCCAGCCGTCGAGGCTGGGCTGGGCCATCGGTGTTGCCGTCGCGCTCGTGGTGAGCGCCTGCCAGTCCGCCCCGCCGACCGTCTCATCCACGCAACCTGCGACCGGCGAGGCCTCTCCGTCGCTCCCAGCCCCGAAGACCTCAGCCGCGTCGACGCCGACGGCGCCCGGCGAACGATCTCAGCCAACCCACGTCGCGGCGCCGCAGCCCACGGCGGCGAAGCTCGGACCCTACCGGGCCAGGAGCCCGGAGTATGGCGCCCACCTGTTCATCTGGAACAACCTGGAGACGACCGGGCGCGATCTGGGGCGCCTGGTCGAGCTGGGCTTCGGCTGGCAGAAGAGCCTCTTCCAGTGGCGGGCCATCGAAGGAGCCTGCAAGGGCTGCTTCGACTGGCGAGAGGCCGATCGGGTAGTCCAGGCCAGCAACCAGGCGGGCCTCAAGACCGTCGCGCGCCTGGACTTCCAGCCGAAGTGGGCGCGGGCGGATGGGGCGCACAACGGCCCGCCGGATAACTACCAGGACTTCGCCGACTTCGTCTCAGCCCTGGTCAGCCGCTACAAGCAGGGCTCGCCCATCGGGCGGCTGTACGCCATCGAGATCTGGAACGAGGCCAACCTGGCTCGCGAGTGGGGCAACCAGCCGATCAACCAGGCCCAGGCGGCCGACTACGTGCGCCTGCTGAAGCTGGCCTACCAGGCGGCCAAGGCGGCCGACCCGAGCATTACCGTAGTCACAGCCGGGCTCTCGCCCACCGGCTGGAACGACGACACCGCCCGCCCGGACGACACGTACCTGCAGTGGCTCTACGACGCGGGCATGAAGGGTAACTACGACGTGCTGGGGGCGCACGGCAACGCCCAGGCACCGGAGCCCGAGGCCGCGCCGGGCTCGCTGGGTAAGCCCTTCGACCACCCGTCCTTCTACTTCCGCCGGGTCGAGCAGTTGCGCGAGGTGATGGTCAAGAACGGCGAAGCCGACAAGCAGGTTTGGCTCCTGGAGTTCGGCTGGACCTCAGACCAGCTCCATCCCGAGTACGCCTGGTACGCCGTGTCGGAGGAGCGTAAGGGAGAGAACCTGGTGCGGGCCCTCCAGTATGCCCGCCAGCACTGGGCGCCCTGGATCGGGGTGATGGCCGTCTGGACCCTGCCCGACCCGACCTGGACCCGGGAGCGGGAGGAGTGGTGGTGGGCCATCACGGACTCGGATGGCACGCCCCGGCCAGCCTACCAGGCCCTGCTGGAGGCGCGCAGGAGCGAGGTGCTGCGGTAGAGGCGCCCTGCCCCCGTATAATGGAGTCATGGACCGCAAGCCTTTCGAGCGGCGCATGGAGCGCCGCGACTTCCTGAACCTGGCCGCCTCCGGCCTGGGCGCCTTCGTGGCCGCCTGCAATCCGCCCTTCGAGGAAACCACTCAGGTGATGGATAGTCCCGAAGGGCGGGTGGTGCATTGGGAGAAGGACGACCTGATCGTCCTGGTCAGCGGCGCTCAGCCGCGCTATGCGCCGGGCGAAACCATCAAGCTCACGGTCGTGATCAACAACCAGGGCGCCAGGCCCGTCCAGGCGCGGGCCCGCATCAGGCTGGTTGGCCGCGGCGGGCAGGCGGTTGCCGAGGCGCCGGTGTCCGCCACGAGTGTGGCCCCGGGGGCGGCTGCCACGCTGGAACGGACGCTCCCACTGCCGCGGGACCTCGCGCCCGGCGACTACACCTTGCAGGTGGAGCTGCCGCCATGGATGCAAACGGACTCCCCCGCTCCGACAGGCGGGGGCAAGATCGGGATCGCGGTCGTCATCACCCAGCGGGGAGAATGACGCCGAGTGTACACGCGCACTTTCACCCCCAGGGTATGCAGCACCTGCCGCGCTATGCCTCTTGAGGGCGAGTAGCATGGCCATAGCAACCGCATACGGCTGCCCGTCGTCGGGGCTGGCGGGCTCGGTGGAGACTGCGCGCAGTCTCCTTTTTTGTCTTGTGGTCGCCAGGGGCGAGGCCGGTTGGGACGAAGGGGGGCGGCGATCATGGATCGATCAACCACTACGGACATGGTCTACGCGGGGTCAGCAGGCCAGGCGAGACGGGGCCGACGAGGCTGGGGCGGACGACGCGACCTGGCGCTGGCGGTGCTCGTTGGCTGGGCTCTCGGGGTTGCAAGCGTCCTCCTCTGGGCTGTGATCTCTGGTGGCTGGTATGAGCACTTCGTGCCGGAATCTGAGTCGCAGGCACGGGAGATGGTCAACGCTCAGGGGTGGGAGCTCGTCTCGGGATCCGGCGAACTGTACCTGCGCCGTCCGCGAGTACGTTTGCCCGGGATCCGCGGGCCGATCCTCCCGGAGGAAGTAGCTCAGCCGACATCACCGCTGGTGCGGCCCGAGCCCGCGCCAAAGGCCGCGGCTGGTCCCAGACAGGAGCCCGTATCCCTGGCCGGCACCGTGGCGGTTCAGACGACGGAGCCCTTCCACCTGGCCGGAGGTAGCTATCGGGTGGAGTGGACCGCGACCGCGCCGCCCGACCGGAACTGTTTCTTCCGAGCCCGGCTTCGTGCCGTTGGGGAAGAGGGAACGGCAAGAGACGTCGCAAGCAAGGCGGTTGCTACCGGCCAGACGGCTGAGGGGTTGGCCTTCGTGCGGAGCGTCAGCGCTGGCCAGTACTACCTGGACCTCACACCCATGGCTGGGGAGCGCTGCCGGTGGACGCTGGCCATGATGCAGGAGTAGTCGCCAATCCGCGGGGCTGATACAGGCAGCGCGCGCTGCCTCCTGCATCGCGCGGGCGGGTCGCCCACGCCCGCTCAGATGGCGGAGACGAAAGCCCTGCAGGGCAAACTGGCCAGAGCCGCTGTACCCCGGGTGCCCCTCAGAGTCAGCGCCGTCCGCCCCTACGACCTCCACGCACAAGCACTTGGCAGACCCACCCATGCTTCGCCCCTGGTCGCTGGCGGCCAGGTCTGGTAGAATAATCCTACGGCGGCATCTTTGGGGAGTCGTCCAACGGTAGGACACGCGACTCTGGATCGTGGAATTCAGGTTCGAATCCTGGCTCCCCAGCCAGGCGAGCAGGCCCCAGGCACACGCCTGGGGCCTGCTCGCATCTCCAGCAGGTTGCCCGTCCGGCCCGCCCCCTGGTAGAATCCGCCCACTTGTCTCGGGCGCAGTTCACTCCAGGGAGGCCGGATGGGCAAGGCAGTCTTGCACGTACACTCCACCTACAGCGACGGCCTTGCGACCGTCGACGAGATCCTGGCCGAGTTGGAGCACAACTCGGACGTGGACGTGGTGGGCTTCACCGACCATGACGACGTGCGCGCCTTCTTCCACGTGCTCGAGTGGAAGAAGCGCCACCCCAACACGCGCATTCAGCCCCTGTGGGGCATCGAGTTGACCATCGCCCCGGTGAAGCACCTCCTGGCCTATATCTTCCGCCCTCCCTTTCCCATTGCCCCCTTCCGGCGCTTTCAGCCGCTGCCCGAGGCCGTGCAAGCCATCAAGGCCGCCGGCGGATTCGCCATCGTCCCCCACGTGGACGCGTTCTGGATCGGGCTGGGCAGCCACCGCGTGGCGCGCCTGGCCAGGCAGGTGGGGCTGGACGGGGTGGAACTGCTGACCCCGGTGCTGAAAGCCGAGCGGTCCATCCGTCGGGTGGCCGCGCTCAACGGAGATGGCCGCCTGCTGGAGATCGGCGGCAGCGATGCTCACCACCTGCCGGACCTCTATAAGGTGATCGTCGATTTCCCCGGCCACAGCGTGGCCGACCTGGAGCAGGCCTTCCTGAACCGGACCGCCGTGCCCCGCTGGGGCGATCCTGGCCCGGGCGTGCCCCTCACCCGCCAGGTCCGCCAGCACACGCGGGCGCTCGTGGTGCTTCCCTGCCTGCACCTCGGCCGCTGGGCCCGCACGCGGCTCAGCAGCCAGTGGTCAGTAGCCAGTGGCTAGTGAGTCCAACCACTGACCACTGATCACTCAGTTCGTGAACACGTCCACCAGCAGCAGCGCGTCCGCGACCTGCTGGTAGACGACCGTGATCCGCTCGCGCTTCTGGTAGAGCTCCTTCAGGCGGTCCCAGGGGAGCTGCAGCTCCGGGGCAGGTTTCAACGTCAGCTCGTTCCCGTCGATGTCTTTGAAGACCAGGGCCTGGTCGTCGATCGTGCTGATGATGCCCCGCGCGCGCAGCTTGGGCGCCTCGGAGGGGGTAGGCGAGGGCAGGGCAACGCGGGTGGGGGTGGGCCTGGCCGGATCTGGCGTCGGCCGCACGAGCGCCTCGCCAGATGGCTGTTCAGCCTGGACGCCGCTCCGTCCACAGCCAAGCGCCAGTCCCGCACCGCATGCCAGCAGCACCAGGAGTAGCTTCCCCTTCATAGCGACAGCTCCCTCTCGGCAGGTTCGCCGCATTGTCGTGACCAGCAGGGGCAGGTGTCAAACGCAGGAGAGCGTATCAAGTCAAATGATAATGTTACCGACGAGCTGTCCTGAGGGACGGTTCTGGTATAATCGAGGGGCCTTCCAGGAGGGAGGGCGACCGCTCGGGCGAAAGCCTGAGAGGAAAGTCCGGACAGCACAGAGCGAGGTGCCCGGCGCAAGCCGGGGTCGGGAGACCGACGGACAGGGCCACAGAGACGGAGTCTGCGCGCGCTGCGCGCAGGGTGAAACGCGGTAACCCCCACCTGCTGCAACCCCAAGCATGGCCGTCGACGCTGCTCGCCGAGGCCAGGGTAGGGGGCACCTGCCGCGAGGCGGGAAGGGCGCCACTCGGTGCCCTGAGATAGATGGTCGCCTGAAACAGAATCCGGCTTACTCCCCTCCTGGAGCGCCCGTCCCCGAGGGCACAGCCCGGCAGAC
>JACQUR010000099.1 GCA_016210245.1 Chloroflexota bacterium | reverse complement strand
GTCGAAGGATCATCCTGAGCCTGTCGAAGGATCATCCTGAGCCTGTCGAAGGATCATCCTGAGCCTGTCGAAGGATCATCCTGAGCCTGTCGAAGGATCATCCTGAGCTTGTCGAAGGATCATCCTGAGCTTGTCGAAGGATCATCCTGAGCTTGTCGAAGGACCCTGTGTCCGCCCGTCCCCCAGCCCCTCTCAGTTGGCCATGCAGTAGCTGACCGCGGCCGGGATATCAGCCAGCTCGTTGATGAACACGCACTTGCCGCGACCCCGCGCCGCCAGGTCCTGGCAGGCGCGCACCCGGCTATCCTCGAGCGAGGTGCCGATCACGTGCAGCCGCGGGTACCGGGCCGCGATCGGCAGCGGGTCTTCGCCCAGGTTGTGCATGCCGTCGGTGAAGATGAGTCCGATCTTCTCCAGGCTGGCCGTCCGGTCGAGCTCCCGCAGCCCGACTTCCAGGCCCAGGCGGAGGTTGGTCAGGCCGCGGGCGTGGACGGAGAGGATCTCGTCCAGCAGCCGCGGGAGTGGCTTCTCCTGTGTGGCGCCCTTGAGCACGGCCGCGTCCCGCCAGAAGAGCGCGACCGCGTAGTCGTCGTTGCGGATGTTGCGGGCGAGCGAGGCGGCGGCGAGCGCGGCGTGCATCAGCTTGGCCCCGCGCATCGAGCCGCTCACGTCGAGGACCAGCACGTAGGTTCGGCGGGCGCGAATGCGCTCCCGGACCCAGAAGTCCTCGTACTCCGGGTAGGGCTTGCCGGCCAGCTCCTCCAGCGTCCGGTCGAGGTCGAGGTCGTCGGAGTTGAAGTGGTAGCGCACCGAGCGCAGCTTGCCCTTGCCCGGATTGGTGGTCGGGTTGCGTCGGGCGAGCTTGATCACGATCCGCAGCGCCAGGCGGCGCGTCAGCTCGCGCAGATGCTCCTCCGGTGCGTTGGGCCACAGGTCGCCAAGCAACGACAGCGCCGCCTGCTCGTCCGCCTGGTAGAGATCCCGGAAGGCCTCGGGATCGAACCGCCCCTCCTCGGTAAGAACGGAGCGGGCGGCCGGGTGGTCGCGCACGATGTCCCGCGCGTTGCGGGGCTGCCTGCCGCCGCGCTCGGCCGTGAGCAGGGCGATCTCGTCCGGGCGGTAGACGCGCGGTGGCTCGGTCGGCTTGCCAGGCTTCGCGTAGGCGAACTGGTCCGCGGCCGGCTGGAGAGGCATGACGACCGGGCCACGATGGCGGTGTTCGGGCTGTGCGGCGTCGCCAGGCGCTGCGGTTGCCTTCTCGATCTCCTGGAGGACCTGCTCCGCCTCCACCGGCTGCGGGCTGGGGTAGAACAGACGCTCCCACAGCTCGCGAACGATCGCCTCGGGCGTCCGCTCGGCCGTCTCGGCCAGGAGGAGGCGGCCAGGCAGGGCCACCAGCGCTGCGTCGAGGACCACCTCCCTGGCCTCGCCGTCGGCGGCACTCAAGTCCACACCACGCAACGCCTCCAGGCGCTCGGCCACCAGCGCCAGGTCGATCGCGCCCCGGACCGAGGCGCCCATGCGCACCTCGTAGTGGGTGCGGGTGGCGCGGGCCAGGGACACCGCGCTCTGCACCAGCCAGTCATTCTGGCTCCCGGTGCGCAACCGAACGATGGCGCGCTCCTCAGCTTCGGACTGGTAGCCGATCGGGAGGCGGCACAGGCGGTCGCAGATCGACTGGCTCACGCGCAGGGTGCCGACGTTGTCGAACGGGTTCATGGCCGCGATCAGGCGGAACTCGGGGGTGGCGCGAACCAGGCCGAAGCGCGGGATAGCCAGGCTTCGCTCCGCGAGCGGGCTGAGGAGGGTGTTGAGGGTATCGTCCGGGACGCGGTTGAACTCCTCGACGTAGAGCAGGGCGCCGCGCTGCATCGCCTCGGGCAGGGGACCGGGGATGAAGTCGTCACGATGGAAGCCGTGGTCCAGGACGCCGGCCGGGTTGTGGTAGCCGATCAGCCTGGCCGGAGTCAGGTCGGCGTTCCCCTCCACCAGGATGAACGGCACGCTCGAGGCTCGGGCGACCGCCCGGAGCAGGGTTGACTTGCTGGTGCCCGGCGGGCCTTCGAGCAGCAGGTCGCGTCCCGCCGCCAGCGCCGCGACGAGGTCCTCGATCTCCTGGCGCCGGCCGACGACCTCGCCAGCCACGGCCTCGGCCAGGGCAGCCTTATCGAAACGCCCGGGTGAGTCATTGCCTGCCATGCCGGCTCCCAGTGGCATGGTGGTCACACCGCGGCCGGCCAGACCTGGGCGACGATCTCACGGATAACATCCTCGGCTGTCCGCTCGCTCGTCTCCTGGAGGCTGGTCTTGCTGGACAGAGCCAGCGAGGCCGCCTCCAGCAGCACCGTATTGACGCCCTGGCCGGTGGCGTTGAGTGAGACGCCGCGCAGCTCCGCCAGTTGGTGGGCCACCAGGACCAGGTCGATCGCGCCACGCACCGAGGCGCCGAGGCGGGCCTCCGGGTGGCGGCGCGTCTCGCGGGTGATCGCCACCGCCGCACCGACCAGTCGGGCCACGCTGCTGCCGCTGCGCAGGGAGACGATCCGCCGCTCCTCGTCCTCGCTCTGATAGCCCATCGCCAGGCGACAGAGCCGGTCGTAGATCGAGTTGCTGATGCGCGCCGTGCCGACGTTGTCGAACGGGTTCATGGCCGCGACGATGCGGAAAGTCGCCAGCGCCTCGAGTGTGCCCACACGGGGCACGGTCAGCTCGCGCTCGGCCATGGCGGTCAGGAGCGTGTTCAGCGTGTCCTCCGGCACGCGGTTGAACTCCTCGATGTACAGGAAGGCGCCGCGCTGCATCGCCTCCGGGAGCGGGCCAGCCACGAAGTCCTCCGGCCGGTAGCCGTGCTGGATGACCGCGGCCGGGTTGTGGTAGCCGATCAGCCTGGCCGGGGTCAGATCGGCGTTCCCCTCGACCAGCACCAGCGGGATGCCGTAGTGGCGGGTGATGGCGCGCAAGATGGTCGACTTACTCGTGCCCGGCGGTCCCTCCAGCAACAGATCGCGCCCGGCGCTGAGCGTCGCCAGGATGCTGGTGATCTCTCGCTCGCGCCCGACCACCTCGGCGCGCACCGCCTGGTAGATAGACTGGACTTTCGGTTGCGCTGTTGTTGCCATTCCCGGACCGCTCCCCTTGCTCGTGGCGCTGGGCGCCCGTGGTCGACCGAGAGCGACCTTCGAGACTTCCTGGAGAGACACCGGGTTCACCCAGCGTCCCCGGCGCCGGCATTGCGGTGTCTCCCCGAGCTCGAGAGGCGCGCTACTCCGCTGAGTGCCATTGTACTCTACCCCGCTCGGCAGCATCAGTTGCCAGGGGACGGGACTCAGGCTATGCTACCCTACCACCGAATCAGCACCGTCCGCGGGAGGAGCAGCCACGGCTCTCGACAGTTCTGCCACCCCGAGTACGCCCTCCGAGCAGGCGCCGGAGCCCCTGGCCTGTCCCGGCTGCGGGACGCTGGTGGAAACCACGGCCACCTACCGGCGCTACGGCGTGTGCCAGCACTGCCGGCACCACTTCCCCATGTCGGCGGCCGAGCGCCTGGCGCTGGTCGTCGACGAGGGCAGCTTCCAGGAGGTCAACACCTCCCTGGTCTCGCTCGATCCGCTCACCTTCGCCGACAAGGTGCCCTATAAGGAGCGCCTGGCTCAGGCCCAGGAGCGGACCGGCCTCCAGGAGGCGGTGATCACCGGCATCGGCAAGATCGATGGCTGGGCCGCGGTGCTCGCCATCTCCGACTTCGCCTTCCTGGGCGGCAGCATGGGCTCGGTGGTGGGCGAGAAGGTCACCCTGGCCCTGGAGCTGGCCTCGCGCCGGCGGCTGCCCTTCATTGCCATCTGCTCCAGCGGTGGGGCCCGAATGCAGGAGGGGATGCTGAGCCTGGTCCAGATGGCCAAGACCGCGGCCGCGGCGATGCGCCTGCACAGGGCCGGGGTGCCGATCATCAGCGTGCTCACCAACCCGACCACCGGCGGGGTCTACGCCTCCTACGCCAGCCAGGGCGACATCCTGCTGGCCGAGCCGGGAGCGCTGATCGGCTTCGCCGGGCCGCGCGTGATCGCCGAGACGACGGGCCAGCCCCCGCCCGCCGGGACGCACACCGCCGAGTTCCTGCTCGAGCACGGCCTGGTCGACCAGATCGTCGACCGCGCCCGCCTGCGGGGCGTGCTGGCCACCCTGCTCCACCTGTTCCACCAGCCGTCCCAGGTCAGCCCGCGCGAGCGCGAGCCGTATCGCCCGGAGCCGAGCCCACCCGCCTCGGCCTGGGAGGAGGTGGAGCTGGCGCGCCACCCGGACCGTCCAACCTCGCGGGACTACCTGGCGCGGCTGATCCCGCTGCTGGTCGAGCTGCAGGGCGATCGACTCTACGGCGATGACAGCGCGCTGATCGCCGGCCTGGGCGAGATAGACGGCCTGGCGGTGGTGGTCCTGGCCCAGGAGCGGGGCCGGGGGGAAGAGCGCGAGGCGCGCCGCCGAGGCCAGATGCGCCCGGAGGGCTACCGCAAGGCTGCGCGCACGATGCGCCTGGCCGCCCAACTGCGGCTGCCCGTCGTGACCCTGATCGACACCCCGGGCGCGGCGCTGGACTACGAGGCCGAGGCGCGCGGCCTGGCCCAGGCCATCTCCAACTGCCTGGCCACGCTCTCGATCATCCCCGTGCCCGTGGTCGCGGCCATCATCGGCGAAGGGGGGAGTGGCGGCGCGCTGGCCCTGGGTGTGGCCGACCGCATCCTGATGCAGGAGAACGCCATCTACTCGGTCATCGCCCCCGAGGGCGCCTCGGCCATCCTCTACCGCACCTCCACCCATGCCAGGGAGGTGGCCAGCTCGCTCAAGCTGACCGCCTACGACTGCCAGCAACTCGGGGTGGTGGACATGGTGGTGCCCGAGCCGGACGGCGGCGCCCACCACGACCCCGACTACGCCGCCCTCCAGCTCCGCAACCACCTGCTGCCCGCGCTGGTCGAGCTGCGCAAGGTCCCCCCGCGCCGCCTGGTCGAGGAGCGCTATCGCAAGTTCCGCCGCATGGGCGAGCACCACTCCTACTTCCGCGAGGCGGTGGCCCAGGAGGTGGACGAGCTACGCCGCGGCGTCGGGCGCGCCTTCGCCGAGCTGCGCGAGCGCCTGCCCGGCGGCCAGCCGGGGGAGCGAGGGCCGAGCGAGGCAGGGTAGACCCCGGCGCCTACTTCTGGGTGCATCCCCACATGGCAATATTCGCACAAATTCAACATACCTTGATGGAGTTCACATCTCGTAGTAGAGTATCAGTTAACTGGGACTGACTCGTGGAGGCACGCATGGCAGTTGCTCGCGTCCCTGCCGCCGAAGAGTACCTGTCTACGGCTGAGGCGGCCCAGCTCATCGGTATCCATCCCAACACCCTGCGGGGATACGCCGACCAGCGTTTGATCGAGCACATACGGCTGCCGGGGGGCCATCGGCGCTTCCCGCGACGTGCCGTGGAGGCGTTCATCGCGCGCCTGCGCGATCGAATGATTAGCGAGCCCACCGAGGAGCAGATGACGAGGTTGCTCCGAGAACACGGGGAGTAGCAGCACTGTGGCAGAGCCCGATGCTGCCCGCTACTACCGGCCACTGGACGCGGACGAACCGATCAAGACCGGCGACATCTTCTTCGGGGGTGCTCTCGTGGCGCCAGGCGACCCTTTGCTTTCGCTGGCGCGGGGGTCGGCTCTTCGACCTCCGGGCACTGTCGCCACCTACTACGATGGTCCGATCCTAGCACACTCTGCGCCCAGTCGCGATACCGGGTTTCTTGGCCCCATCGTCGATGAGCCCGTGGTTGGCATTGGGTACGTCATGCTGCTGTCCTACACCTGTGACTACGCTGAGCCTGCGCGGGACCACCCGCTGAGATTGGTCGCACCACTCTGGGATCTCTATGCCCTTCCGAACGAGAACGGACTCCGCGGCTTCGTATGGAAGCGGCCAAACCAATGTCCAGCCATCTACTATCCGCTCCCAGCGCTCGACGGGCACTTTGGCCCAGCCTATGTGAATCTCCGGCAGATGGGGCTGGTTCAGCGTGAGGTACTCCCCCTACCCGGGCGTGCTGCCGCGCTTCAGCAACCCGCAAAGCACCTTCTCTGGCAGAAGTTGGCGTTTTTCTTCACGCGCGTGCGGCCCACGAGAGAGCAGCTCGAATCCGTCGAGGCTTCCTACAACTCACCCGAAGCCTGGCCGTGATCCTCAGGCGCGGCTTACCGACGCCAGCGCCCGTCGCCCTGGATCGAGGCACACGCCCAACTCAGCCGATGACGCAGCGCCAGCTTCCGGTCACGGCAGCAGCGCACGTTTGGCCTGCTCGGCGGACAGTGCCTCGCCGCGCAGATACTCTCGCCAGGCTTCCTCAGCGCCCTGGTCATCTTCTGGCGTTGTCGGCTCGTCGTCTTCCGGCGCCGCCAGCAGGGCGCGGAGCATGCGATCGCTGCCCACCAGGCGCAGGTATTCCAGAAACCGCTCGGCAGTGTGGACCTCGCTCCCAGGCACCTCCTCCACCAGGCGATGCAACTTCTCCTTGGCCGTCATGGCGATTTGGTCTCCTCCTGTCCCCGCTGGTCTCCGCATCAAACTGTACATCACGGAGTCCCTTGCTCCCTGC
Source organism: Chloroflexota bacterium (assembly GCA_016210245.1). Lineage (GTDB taxonomy): Bacteria > Chloroflexota > UBA6077 > UBA6077 > JACQUR01 > JACQUR01. Next base: position 5,276 of record JACQUR010000099.1, on the reverse strand, counting down.
CATACGCCCCCATAATATACACAGATGAGTGCATGTGAGCGGGCTCGCTGCGGTGGAGGATAGCAAGGGATTCCCATGGACCTGGACCGACTGGCGAAGGACCTCGGTGCCCATAAGAAGGCGGTCACGCTCGCCGCTCAGCTCCTCGCGGACGTTGCCAGTCTGGAGAAAAACCCCGCCGACAATCTTCCGCAGCTTCAGGATCGGCTGCGGAAGCTGGACGCGGCGGCGAGCCAACTGGTCGAAGGCCCGCGCCGCGCGGACGAGCTGCGCTCCTGGGTGGCCGAGCAATTGGAGCGCCTCGAGGCGGTCGAGCAGGAGCGGTCGCAACGTTTCGGCCTGGAGCTGAGCGAGGCGTTGGCGCCGCTCGGCCTCACGCTCGCCGGCCTCTCGCCCGATCTGCACGCCGGCCTGTTCACGATCGAGCTGCGCTTCGACCAGGGGCACGCCGTGCTCTGGTACGGGCCCAAGCAGGAACGGCTCGCCGAGTGCAAGCTGTCGGCCGCGGACGTCGCGAACTCCGTCGAGCGCGCGAGAGAGCAACTGGGCTCGCCGCGGCCCGAGGCGGAGTTCCTCCAGCGGTTGCGGGAGGCCTACTCGCGAGTGGCGGGAAGCAAAGCCAGCGATCCCGTGCCCATCGTCGACCTCTTGCCGGAGGTGGCGTTCCTGGTCCAGGGCCCGCGCTTTCGGCAGGACCCGAGAGCCGCAAACTTCAAGGACTACGGGCGCGCCGATTTCAGCTACGACCTCTTCTGCCTCGGGCGCGCTCCGGGGGGCTCGTTCGACCACCTCCCCCGCCTGACGGTTGCCGTCCGCAAGTACACGAGCCAGCGGGCGGACTTCCTGTGGGTGCCCGACGACGAGAGCGGCAAGGGCACCACCTACTCCCACCTGTGTTTCCCGGGGCCCGGGCGATGACTCTCGCGGGCGCCTCGCTCGAGGCCCTGACGCCTCTGGTCGCACGCCTCATCATCGAATCCGTCGGCCAGAGCGGCCAACCGTCCGACTATGGCTTCCAGTACTTCACGGTGGGCCTCGATCCCTACCTGGAGCTCATCGACCAGGAGTACCTCGCCACCTTCATCGCCCAGGGTGGGTCCGCTTTCAAGATGGTGGTGGGCGTGTATGGGGGCGGCAAGACCCACTTCCTCTACTGCGTGCGCGACCTCGCGTGGCGGCGGAACTTCGCGGTGTCCTACGTCAGCCTCAGTCCGAACCAGAGCCCCTTCCACCAGCTCGAGGCGGTCTATCGCGCGCTCGCCCACGGCCTCGTCCCGCCCCTCGCTCCGGACGAATTGCTGTCGCGTTACGACCGGGGACTGCCGAGTTTCCTGAAGGCCTGGTACGCCCAGAAGCTACGGGAGTACCACGAGCGTGGGCTGGCCGGCCCGGCGCGCCGCGTCGAGTTCTTGCAGGACCTGGATGCGCTGCAGGGGATGGAGAATCCCAACTTCTCGAAGGCGATCAAGGCCGCGTCCCGCGCGCTCCTGGAGGGGCGAGAGGAGGACTTTGCCGAGGCGGGCCAGTGGCTCACCGGCGACGGCTTCGATCGCCGCACACACGGTCGGTTCGGCATTTTCCAGCCCCTGGACAGGACCACCGCGTTCCCGATGATCCGCTCGCTGGCCCAATGGGTGCGCCAACTCGGCTATCGCGGTCTGGTGGTGCTCCTGGACGAGGCGGAGCGCGTCCCGAGCCTCAGCGCCAGGCAGCGCGAGCAGCACCTGAGCAATCTGCGAGAGCTGATCGACGAGTGCGGGCACACGAGCTTCCAGGGGGTCATGCTCTTCTACGCGGTCCCGGATGAGAACTTCCTGGAAGGCCGGACGCAGATCTACGAGGCGCTCAAGCAGCGGGTCGACACGGTCTTCGAGGACTTCAACCCGACGGGCGTCAAGATCAGACTGGACGACCTCCAGGCCGAGCCGGTCGACTTCCTGTGCCAGGTGGGGGAGAAGCTGGCCGACGTGTACGAGGTGGCCTATGGTCCGCGCTTCGCCACCGACTCCCGCCGCCAGACGATCGAGACCACCGCCGAGTACGCGGTGGCGCACCGCTGGGGCGATATCGGCTACAAGCGGCTGTTCGTCACCAGGCTGGTCCGTGCGCTCCACTTCCTGCGGACGAGAGGGACACCGCCCACGTTGGACGACCTGGAGCGGTGAGCCATGGCTCAGCAGGAGGTCTTCCGCGCCCGGCGCATGGTCGAGGCGTTCCGCCTGGGCATCGTGCCCAGCGATTGCACCGACGACTGGATCTTCGGCCGCGAGACGGAGATCAAACGCCTGCTCGCCTGGCTGCGCAACGAGGCAGAACCCTCGCTCCTGCTGGTCGGCGCGTACGGCAGTGGCAAGACGCACCTCGTCCACTACACCTTCTGGCGGGCGCTGCGCCAGGGCTACGCGGCTGCCTACGTGGAGATGGACCCCAACGAGTCCCCCTTCCACCGGCCCAAGCGCGTCTACAGCCGCATCGTGTACTCGTTCCGCTTCCCGATCAAGGGCAGCCAGCAGCCAGGCCGCTTTCGCGACTTCCTGGCGGGCGCGCTGAGCCAGGGCCTCCTGCGCGACCACGCCTGCTTCAGGCACCTGCGCAGCTACGCGCTCTCGTCGGCGGAGAGAGAGTTGCTCTGGGAGTGGATCGAGGGCGCGGAGTCCGCGGCCCGGCCGTCCGAGGGGGCGTCTCCAGGTACCTCGAGCGGCTCCTGGACGTCGCTCGGCTTTCCGCCCGTACCAGCGCTCTACGACCACCAGACCGCCGCCAACATCTACTGCTATCTGCTCAGCGGGCTGGGCGCCGCGGCCATCCAGGCCTTCGGCCTCCGCGGCCTGGTGGTGCTCTTCGATGAGGCCGAGACGCTGTGGTCTGGTTCCGGCTATCAGTCAGCCAGGGCAAGCAACTTCTTCAGCGCGCTGGTCGAAACGGCAAAGGACAACCCGCGGCTGCTCCTGGACCCCGAGGCGGCAGGGTACACCTACGCGCGGAATGCCCCCTCCATCCCGTTCCTCTACCAGGCCCACAGCGGGCTGAAGCTGCTCTTCGCGTTCACGGAGGTGCAGGCCTCGATGCCCCAGCTCCACCTCGACCGTCTGAGCGATGCTGCGCTCGAGTCGATGTTCGACAACATCGGCCGGTTGTACGAGCAGGCCTACGGATTCCGCGCCAGCCAGGCGGACGTCGAGCGGGCGCGGCGCCTGGTCACCAGGCACAGCGGGCGGACGCGGCTCTTCGTGAAGGGCTGCGTGGAGGCGCTCGACCTCCTCCGCTGCAACGCGGCGGCGCTGGCGCGATGACCGAGCCGTCCGGCTCGGTCGTGCTGAGTGCTGAGTGCTGAGTCCTGAGTCCTGAGTGCTGAGTGGGGGTCCCGCATCCTCACTCAGGACTCGGCACTCAGCACTCAGCACTGGTATCAGGGGCGCGGCGCCGGCTGGGCAACCAGGCGCGGCGGCTCCACGGGGCTGCCCGCGGGCACACCCTCCTCGACCAGCAAGCGCGGCTCACCGCCGACGAAGTAGTAGCCGGGCGGATCGGCCGGCCCGCGCGCCGAGGCGGGGGGCAACTCGATTGCCCATCGATCGCCCTGCGCTTCGCCGGGCTGCTCCCGGCCGGATGGGTCGACCACGGTCGCGCTGGTCCCCCGGCGTGGAAGCTGCACCCGCAGCGGCTGCCCGTCGCCGTTCCACAGCACGCTCACCCGCCGCGTGCCGCGGTCGAAGACCACCAGGTAGACCTGCCAGTTCGGGTAGTAGCCGCCGGACTGCCAGGCCCACTGCGCCCGCTGCAGGGGCTGAAACGTCACCCGCTCCGCATTGGCGAGGTAGCGCGCGGCCACCTGGTACGCGGTGTAGGCAGGTCGAAGCGTGCCATCGTTGCGGGCCAACCCCCAGAGCTCGTCGCTCGTGTCGTTATCGGTCATCGCGTGCCAGCCGATCCGCTCGTAGCCGGCGGCGATGCCCAGCGCGTAGGCCTGGAGCACGAAGGCCGCCTGGACCTGGAGCGTTACCCGCTGGCCGTTGCGCGCCTTGGGCGTAGCCGGGTCGTCCCACGGCGGGGCGTTGGTCTCGCTGATCCAGAGCGGCTTGTCCAGCCCGCGACTGGCCAGGATCGCGCGCGTCTCCCGTGCGATGCGCCACAGGTCGTCGGGCGACCAGTAGAGGTTGAGGGCCACGGCGTCGAAGAAGAAGCCGTTGGGCGGCGCGTCCGGGTCCAGCGCCGCCACGTCCAGCACTCGCTTGAGGAACTGCTCCCGCCCATTCAGCCGGTCGATCCAGTAAGACGTGGCGCTGAACACCACCTTCGCCTCCGGGTTGCTCGCCTTCGCTGCCAGGTAGGCAGTCTTGAGCAGGTGGTAGTAGTCCTCCGCGTCGCCGGACCAGGTCACGTACAGGCCGCCCTGGTCGGTGGGACGAAACTCGGGCTCGTTCCAGATGATCCAGGCGTCGATCTGGCCGCGGTAGTCCGCGGCCATGCGCTCCACGAAGCGCGCCCAGGCGTTCTCCGGGCTGTCCCACGGCGCGCGCAGCCCGACGGGTGGCGAGGTGGCCCCCTGGCCTGGCTCGGCCCTCACCCAGGTGGGCGAGTCCTGGAGCAGGCCGACCACCTGCACCCCTGCCTGCAGCAAGCCGCACAGGTCCGCGTCCCTGAAGTAGTGGTGCGCGTTCCAGTCCTGCGGTGTGCGCTGCACGTATTGCCAGGAGAAGACGATCCTGTCCCAGCTCACCCCTGCCTGCACCGCGGCGGGGAGGTTGCGGAACGCCTCCGCCGCGCCGAAGTGGAGATCGGTCGGGCCCGAGGCGCTGCGCCGGCACCGCCGCGGTTCAGGCGTGGCCAGGACGGTGGGCGCTGGCGCCGCCGTAGCCGGCGCGGCGGTCGGGGGTGGCGCAGGCGGCGGGCTGGGGATGGTGGTGGCCGCTGGCGTTGGCGCGCCGGCGGGGGCGCACGCCGAGGCCAGGAGCGCGAGAGCGAGGGCTACGCCTCGCAAGCAGCGCCAGCGTATGCTCAGCATGGGGTGGGACCTCCAGGATTGGCGCTCAGCGCCGGCGTCGACTGCCATGCCTCGTGGGTTGCCCGCCGGAAGGGCGCCCTCTGAGTGCTGAGTGCTGAGTCCTGAGTGCTGAGTGAGGCCCTTACTCAGGACTCAGCACTCAGCACTGAACAACTGCTACTGCATGAAAGGCATTCGCGCTTCCCGGGGCAGTATACACGGAGAGCGGCGCATCCCATGCTCGCAGTCGGCCTGGGGGTGCGGTTCACGATTGTGCGGGCGAAGCGCCGGC